>SMXP01000099.1 GCA_004356335.1 Alphaproteobacteria bacterium
GTTATGAATGACTTAACGCACCCGGCCCTGTCCCACGACTTGCTGGCCGGCACCATCCGGCATGATTGGTCTGAGGATGAGATAGAGACGCTGTTTCGGCTGCCTTTTAATGACCTGGTGTTCGCCGCACAGACCATTCACCGCCGGCATTTCGTGCCCAATCAAGTTCAAAAAAGCACGCTTCTTTCCATCAAGACCGGCGGCTGCCAAGAGGACTGCGCCTATTGCAATCAAAGTGTTCATTTCGACACCGGGCTGACCGCCTCAAAGTTGATGGCGGCGGATCAAGTCATTGTTAAAGCCAAATGTGCCCGCGACGCCGGCGCCACGCGTTATTGCATGGGGGCTGCCTGGCGCGAACCTAAAGAGCGCGACATGGACACACTGTGCCGCATGGTGTCGGGTGTCAAAGAATTGGGACTTGAAACCTGCATGACCCTTGGCATGTTGACCGCGTCCCAGGCCGTGCGCCTTAAAGCGGCGGGCCTGGATTACTACAATCACAATATCGATACGTCCGAGGCCTATTACCATAAGATCATTTCAACGCGCACATTCGACGATCGATTGGAAACACTCGCCCATGTGCGCAATGCCGGCCTGAACGTGTGTTGCGGCGGCATTATCGGCATGGGGGAAGGACAAGACGACCGCGCGGGCATGTTGCGGACGCTGGCAAATCTGCCCGAACATCCCCAAAGCGTACCCATAAATATGCTGATGCGGGTTGAAGGTACCCCATTAGGCGATGCGGAACCTATTGATTCCATTGACTTTATCAAAACGATCGCCGTGGCGCGCATAATCATGCCGAAATCCATGGTGCGACTATCGGCCGGTCGGGACATGATGACCGACGAATTTCAGGCGCTGTGTTTTTTGGCCGGGGCCAATTCGATCTTTGTCGGCGAAACCCTTTTGACCACGAAAAACCCGGAGCCGGACAAGGACGAAGCGTTGTTTGAAAAACTGGGCCTCGAGCCCATGCCTCTCGACAATTAGATTAAGCGGGCGTCGTGTGGCGCGCGCTGCAAAACCCGGCCTTGCCTGCCGTGCCGAGGTCCGAACATGACTAAGATAGAAGCCGTCTTGTGGGATCTCGGCGGTGTTATCACATCAAGCCCGTTTGACGCCTTTAACCGCTTTGAGGCAGAGCGGAATATTCCCCAGGATTTCATCCGCCGTCTGAACACTATTTATCCCGACACAAATGCATGGGCCCGGTTTGAACGCGGCGACATCACCTTGGATGAATTCGACCGGGCCTTCGAGCGGGAATCGGCAGCCCTTGGTCATGCTATTCGCGGCGGCGATGTGATCGCGCTGCTCGGCGGGGAGATACGACCCGAAATGGTCGACGCGTTAAAGCTGTGTGCGGAACATCTCAAAGTCGCCTGTATCACCAACAATGTGACGTGCTCCGACCATGGCCCCGGATTGGCGCAAACACCGGAACAACATCGGGCCATGGCCGACGTGCTGGCCCTTTTTGATGTGGTGATCGAGTCAAGCCGCATTGGCAAGCGCAAGCCCGACCCTCAGATTTATCAACTCGCCTGCCGCCGGCTCAACGTCGCCCCGCCGCACTGCGTCTATCTCGACGATCTGGGTATAAATCTGAAGCCCGCCCGGGCCATGGGCATGACCACGATCAAGGTAACGGATCCTGCCACGGCCCTTGCCGACCTTGGGGCGGTAACCGGGCTCACCCTGGCCTAACTTGCCCTCTCATTCGGCATTTAGCGGGCTCTCCCAGAAGCTAAGTCTCTCTTTATAAACAATAATTTAAGATCTTTTATTAAAAATGACGCATGCGTCATTTTTCCTTGTAGGGGCGCGGATAAGGTCTATACTGATCCCGTTATCGGCGCCCGCGCGCCCCATGTCGGAGGTTTCCATGGTCTCGCAAATCACCAAAGACTTGATCTACGACGCGGTGGCGCCGGAAGATTTCCTAGCTCTTATCGAAGTCGACCGCTATGGCAGCCGCAGCAGTGAATTCGACAAGATAATTGCCGCCACCCAGGACCATTTCTGGGATCCCATGGATCCACGCTATATCGATTTTACCGAACCGTTCGATACGGAAAACGAAATGATCATTCCCGAAGCGCTGGTGCCGGCGCTCAAGACGGATTTGGTCAATGATCGACTTCAGGGAAAAGATCGCGTCCGCTTTGTCAATCAAGTGGCCCGTTGGATGCTGTCGAGCATTCTTCACGGCGAACAAGGCGCGCTATCCTTATCCGCCAGTCTGTGCAACACGTTGCGCGATCCCGGCGCGCAGGAATATGCCGCCAACCAAGCGCGCGAAGAAGCCCGTCACGTAACGGCGTTCTCACGCTACATACAGGCCCGTTGGGGCAAACCCTTGCCCGCAGGGACGACACTTGCCACGCTTTTGACGGAGATTGTTCAGTCGCCGGCCATTTACAAGAAAATCGTCGGTATGCAGATGTTGGTCGAAGGCCTAGCCATGGGTGCCTTTGCCATGCTCCACACCATGTCCAATGATCCTCTTTTGGTTCGGCTCACGCAACTCACCATGACGGATGAAGCGTTTCACCACAAGTTTGGCAAGATTTGGGCGACACGCACCATGCCGCACCTAACCGAAGAAGAACACCATGCGATTGAAGATTGGGCCGCCGAATGCTTCCAAATAATCCTATTCAATCTGGTTAACCCGGAGCAGATGCCGGGCGTTTACGAGCAATTCGACCTGGATCCCACGGAAGTCATGGAAGCCATGGCCGACATCATAGGGGACGAGGAACGGCGCGAGGAAATGCAGGAAAGCACGAACATTTTCCGTGTCCTTGTCAAAACCCTGCTCAAATCCGGCATCATTACCGACCGGACAAGGGATATATATGCCTTCTATGTGGATATGGAGGAGCTAAAGAGTGAAGGCGATGAGATGGTCGGTGACGCCATTGCGGAAGAGGGCATGCGGTTTCTCAAGACCATAAAACCCGGTCGTCGGACCTCGCTTGCCCATATCGCAGCCGAATAATCTCTGCCGTCATGAATGATTTTCCGGTCGAGGTAATCCCCGATGAGGTGGGACTTATCATTGCAGATCCATATGATGGGACCATTGTGCGCGACGCACCCAATTAAGCCTCTTCAACGCGGCGATCGTTTCGCTAAGATGCGCTGAAGCGTTCTGCGGTGCATATTCAATCGCCGCGCCGTTTCCGACACGTTTCGATTGCACAATTCATAAACCCGTTGAATGTGCTCCCACCGCACACGATCGGCGGACATGGGATTATCCGGTGGCGATGGCTTGCCATCGCGTTTGGCAAGCAGAGCCTTCTCCACGTCATCCGCATCGGCGGGTTTGGCCAGATAGTCAACTGCGCCCGCTTTGACCGCAGCCACCGCCGTGGCGATGTTGCCGTAGCCCGTGAGCATGACCACATGGGATTCCGGCCGCTCCTTATGAATCACCTCAACCAGTTCCAGCCCGTTGCCATCCTCAAGGCGCATGTCGATAACCGCATAGGCCGGGACATGCACCTTTACGGTCGATATCGCTTCAGCCAAACTCGCGGCCGTCACCACTTCGAAGCCACGGCTTTCCATCGCGCGGCCCAATCGATTGCGGAACGGCTCGTCGTCATCGACGATCAGTAAAGAGCGGTCTTCGATTTGGTCCATGGAATAAACACCGTTATTCATTCAGATTGGACGCATACCACAATTCGAGACACACCACTAACGACCTAGAGCATTTCCAAGATTAATTGACTCATGAAAATGCTCTAGATTTCTAGTTTTGTCGCGCATTCGGACGGAAAATCGGATCCACTTTTCCTGAATGCGCTCTATTCCTCGGCCGCCCCTTTCTGCTCGTCAACGGCCGCACGCTGAGCGCCCGTCTTCGAGCTTTCAATCAAATGACGGGGCCACGACACGCTTACCACCGCGCCGCAGATGTGTTCGTATTTGGACGGTTTTGACGGTGTCAGCGATAGCTGATTGGCATTGCCGTACACAACAACGCCGCCAGTATGCTCGAGCAATGTCTTGGCGATGAAAAAACCCAATCCGAGGCCCTCGTCGGCACGGCCTTGGCGATCGCGATTTTTCGAGCTGCGCGATCGTGTCGTCACACGCGGTCGTGTCGTCACATAAGGTTCGCCCAAACGACTGAGAATATCCGGTGTGAATCCCGGTCCGTCATCGTAAAACGAGATCGTGATCGTCGTTGGACTCCACGACAGCAAGGCAAGCACTTGAGAATGTGCAAAATCTCCCGCATTTTGTAGAAAACAACCAAGACCGTGAATGATTTCGGGCTGGCGCCAAATCTCCGGCTCCGGGCCCTCACCATCACTGTGAACCGCAATTTCGACGCTGGTGCCGGCATATTGTTCGATGATCTCGTCCATGAGATGACGCAAACTTTGCCGCGAATAGACCGCATCTTCGGCATCCTGCCGCATTGTCAGCTGACCTAATATATCTCGGCACCGTATCGCCTGTGAATTGATCAACTCAATGTCTTCCGCATAGGGGCTATTTTCGGGTAAGTCCCGCTTCAGTTCGTTGGCGACCAATTGAATAGTGGCAAGCGGTGTGCCTAATTCGTGAGCGGCGGCGGCGGCAAGACCTCCAAGCGCCGTCAATTGTTGTTCATGGGCAAGCACCAATTGAGCGGCCGCCAGCGCGTCGGACATCCGTCTGCCCTCCACGGCGACCCGCCAGGCAAAAGCCGCGGTGAAACCGATCCCCAGCAAAAGCGCTGTCCACAGCCCCAAAAGATAAGTCGCGGGTAATCGCAGACTGTCATCGGCACGCCATGGCAATGGAAAATGATAGACGGCAAGAACAGACACCAGCGCACAAGCCAACGCACCAAGCATGATTGTGTGACGCACATTCAAGGTCGCCGCCGAAATAGTCACCGGCGCCAAGAAAAGAATGGTGAAAGGATTTTCGACGCCACCGGTCAAATAAAGCAGGACGGCCAATTGACTAATATCGAACGCCAAATAATAGGACGCTTGCCGGTCGCTCAAAAGCTTTGCCGCGGGATAGGCCACAAGCAGGCTAAGATTGACAACGATGCTTGCCGCAATAGCGAGCAAACAAAGAACAAGAGGAAGCTCGAAACCCAGAACGAAATCCACCACATAAACGGCGGTAGCCTGTCCGGCAATGGCAAACCACCGCAACCGGATCAAGGTCCGCAATCGCAGCCGGCCGGGCGCTCCGGGCAAAGCTTGGGTCCGCGGTATCTGTGCCGTATCCGAGAACGCTGGGGAAGATGTTGTCATGCCGAGTCCTTGTAACGCGGGCAGTATAGCAACATTAACGATCAGGGAATGCCGGATCGACGTCGATAGGGATGTCAGTTATTTGACGGCCAAAGTTTGGCGCGGGGCGGCAAGGGTCTCGTTTCGCCGATACTCATCACCCAAAGTCGGTCTTCGTCGAAACCGTGCGCGGCGCCTGCGGCCAAAAAGCGCTCCGGTGGCTCCAAAGGGGGCTCCGTGCCCAGCATAACAGTACCCCAATGCATGGCAATGAGACGTTGCGCACCCAGATCAAGCCCCATGCGCACCGCCTCTTCCGGCGACGCATGCACGGCGCGCATGATTTTGCGCGGCGCATAGGTGCCGATACCCAACAAGGCTTCGTCAAAGGGCCCAAATCGAGCACCGATTTCATCGAACACGGCCCCATAGGCGCTGTCACCACCAAAGAAAATATGGCGGGTTTTTGATTTAAACGAAAAACCGGCCCACAGTGTCGTATTGTGGTCCTGCCCCAAGCGCCGTGACCAGTGCACGACGGGTAAAGCTGTCAATCGTACACCGCCTGCTTTCTCATCCGTACCAAGATGAATATATTGATACCAGTCAAGCTCGACAATCTTACTATAACCTCTGACACGGAAAAATTCGCCAAGCCCCAATGGAACGACAACCGTCACACCGGATTTGTTAGGTAATTTTCGTATGGTCGTATCGTCCAAATGGTCATAATGGTTGTGGCTAACGACCAAAATATCAAAAGGCGGCAGATGAGCGATCGAAATCGCCGCGTCGACAATTCGTCGTGGACCCAGCGCGCCGGGACCGGCATGTCGCGACAAGAAGGGGTCGGTAAGAATGGTCAATCCGCCGCTGCGGATAAGAAAGGAGGCATGTCCGAGCCAGGCGATGCTGTCGTCTCCATGACGATGATATTGAACAAGCGCCTCGGCTTCCGGGATGACGTGACCGGCGGGCATGATCGGCTTGTCGCGCCGCTGTCGCGCGGTACGTAACCAAAAATCCCATAATTGGCGAGGATTGAGTACGCGTTCCGGGCTGCCCGGCGGATTGCGAAAAGTGCCATCGGCCTGGTGGTGCGCAGGTCTTACCTTAAATTCGGCCTGAATGGGCATAAGCCGATTATGCTCCCCCGTTCCGTCCGGATATCTCGTCACCGGCATCTTATTCCAAGCTTGTCTTGCCGCCAAATTCTTAACCATAGCCGAAACGGGCTAGAGCGCATTCAGGGAAAGCATGCCCCGGCGAAGGCCGGGGTGGGCCCGGTTTTCCGTCCGAATACGCGACAAAACAAAGACCTAGAGCACGTTAGCGATTCCATCTTTTGTCAACGTGCTCTAGTTTGTTTGAGTTGTTATGCTTTATCATATGTACGAGTTGAATTATGCGTTAATATTCCGGCCAAGCGCCAAACCGATTACGTGCAACCTGGTGTCGGGCATTACGGCGTATTCAATGACTCGCGCTATCGCACCGAAATTGCGCCGCGCATTCGAGATTTTATTCGGTCGCACCTCAAGTGGGCGTGAACCGGAGGTTTGTCGACCCGCTTTACGATCGTCAAAAAATGCTAACCTGGCGGGCGATTCGGCTAGAGCGCATTCAGGAAAAGCATGCCCCGGCGAAGGCCGGAGTGGACACCGGTTCGCATTAAGAAAATGCGAGCAAGCCAAAGAGAAGCGTCACACATATGGTAAAGCAGTGACACACGCGCCACCGGATAAATAGATTTAGATGACGCGAGATCGGACCCAACACAAGCAAACCGCATCGCTCACCATAGATGGTCGAGAAGTTCCCTTGACGGTGCGCCTCAATCCCCGGGCCAGACGGTTTATCGTGCGCGTCGATCCCGCCACGCGGGAAGTGATCGTTGTCTCGCCGTCCAAGCGCTCGACTCAAATCGCCGTCGATTTCGCCCGAGAGCAAAGTAGATGGATTGCCGACCAGCTCGCCAGTATGCCGGCACCGATTCCCTTCCTGCCCGGCAATATCATTCCCTATCAGGGCGCGAGCCATATCATACGCCACGAGGCGCTTGCCCGGCGCGGCGTGTGGCGACAGCCGGCACCCTCCTTTACCAGCCGATTACCGGAGATCTGCGTTTCGGGAGGGCCGGCACATGTGCCGAGGCGCATTCGGGACTGGCTTAGGAAACAGGCTCGGTCCCAATTAGCGGCGCGCTGTTTGGATCATTCGCGCGCATTTGATTTAGGACCGAGCCGGATCAGCTTGCGCGACACAAAAACCAGATGGGGTTCCTGCTCGCCCACGGGCGCGTTGTCGTTTTCGTGGCGACTCATTTTGGCGCCCGCATTCGTGCTCGATTATGTCGCCGCCCACGAAACGGCACATCGCATTCATATGAATCATAGTGCCGCATTTTGGCGCGTGGTGGAGCGCCTGGCGCCGCGCCGGCAGGATGCCGATGAATGGCTTGATATATACGGCAACGATTTGCACCGCTTCGGCGCCCATATCCCTCAATACGTATGAGAAAAGAGATGGTTATCGACCCGGTATCAAGCGCGACAAAAACCGGGTCAGCGCATTACCGCCAGTATTTTCGCCATCGGCACTGACATATTTGGCGCCTATGGCCGGCAGGGGCCGCATGGGATCATTGGCGCTCGCCGCCAACATATAATCCTTCCAAATCACCGCGGGGACCGTACCGCCGGTGACCCGGCGCATGGGCGAATAATCGTCATTGCCGACCCAAACGCCGGTCACAAGATCCGCCGTATATCCGATAAACCAAGCATCGCGACTGTCCTGGCTGGTCCCGGTTTTACCCGCAGCGGCCCGCGGCGCAAGATTAGCAGCTCTACCCGTGCCCCAACGCATGGTGGCGGAAAGCATTTCATTCATGTAGCCGACATTTCGCTGTGTGACGGCGCGCCCGAGGCCGCCGCCCAAACGCTCGTAAATAATGACTCCGTCATCCGTCTCTATACGGATGATAGAATGAGCAATAACGGCTGCCCCGCCATTGGCAAAAGGCGCATAAGCCGACGCCAGTTCCAGCAGCGCTACCTCCGACGTGCCCAACGGCAGCGTCGTGTTTGGATCGAGCTTAGATTGAATACCCAAACGGTACGCCGTATCGACGATATTTTGATGGCCGACCTGCTCGGCCAGGCGCACCGCCGCCGTATTGAGTGAACGTGCCAGGGCCGTGGTGAGCGTGACCTTGCCTCGATAATCATTGTTATAATTCTTCGGCGACCAGTTTCCGATTGTTATAGGCGCGTCGAGAATTTCACTCGATGGACTCATTCCCTGTTCAAGCGCCGTTAAATAGACGAAAGGCTTGAATGCCGACCCTGGCTGTCGTCGTGCCTGGATAGCCCGATTGAACTGGCTCACCGCATAGGACCGGCCGCCGACCAGCGCGCGAACGGCACCGTCGGGCGTCAGAGAAACAAGAGCGGCTTGTGAAAAATTCAATTTGTCGCCATCCCGGTCGAGGGTTAAAGCAACCGCTTTTTCCGCCTTGATTTGAAGTTCAAGATCAAGTGTGGTGCGAACCACAAGGTCGGTATCCGGGCGGCTAACCAAAGTCGGCAATTGCTCTACCACCCAATCGATAAAATAATGCACGCCCGGCGTGGCGGCCGCCCAAGTAAAACGTGGTTTTGTCGCTTGCGCATTGCGGCGCTGTGCGTCATCGATGAAACCGGCGTCGACCATGGCTTTAAGCACCACATCCGTTCGCCACCGCGATCGGTCAAGATCATTGGTCGGTGCATAACGCGACGGCGCTTTTAACAGACCGGCAAGCAATGCCGCCTCTGCCAGCGTCACTTGCGTAGCGGATTTACCGAAATAGCGCTGTGCCGCGGCCTCAACACCATAGGTTCCGGCGCCGAGATAAACCCGATTGAGGTAGAGCGTTAGAATCTGGTCCTTGGAAAAGCGCCACTCCAATTGAAGTGCCAAGAGACCTTCTTGAATTTTGCGCTTGAGGGTGCGCTCGTTGGTCAAAAAGAGATTTTTCGCCAATTGTTGCGTGATGGTGCTGCCGCCTTGCACGATGCGCCCTTCAGTCAAATTGGCCAAGGCCGCCCTCATCAGGCTCAAAGGGTCGATGCCGATATGATAGTAAAAGCGCCGATCCTCCGTTGCGATTACCGCTTGAGGCAAATAGGCCGGAAGCTCATGGACCGATAGGGGTGTGCCATAAGTGATGCCGCGGCTGACAAGGCGGACGCCGTGACGGTCGAGTATGGTAACGGCGGATGGTGTCTCCGTCTTCCACAGGTTTGACGTATCCGGCAAGCCCATAATGTAAAAGATCAAAACGATTCCGCAGCCGACGCCGAGCCAAAGGGCAACCACGCTGCTCCAATAGGCCGCCCGAAAGAACTCGCTGTGGCGCCGGCGGAATTTTCTCCAGGCGCTTTGTCTACGCCGCCGAGTCTTTGAGCCGGCGCGGCGACGCGGGCTGCCGGATCGGCTTCCGCCCGGCCTTTGCTTGCGTATATTGCCTGTCGGCATGGTGCTCAGACCCCGAACCTGCTCCCCCTTCAAGGGGTGAGTTCGGTTATAGGGAGGTGGGTGTTAACGAGATATGAAAGTGTGGCGGTCATTCCCGAGCAGGGATGACGGCCCTGAGGATATGGCATCCGTTGGGGTTACACGTCGAGATTTGTTACGTTGAGGGCATTCTCCTGAATAAATTGGCGTCGCGGCTCCACCACGTCACCCATCAATTTGGAAAAGGTTTCGTCCGCCTCGTCGATTTCGTTGACCCTCACCTGAAGCAGCGACCGGGACCCGACATCGAGCGTGGTTTCCCATAATTGCTCCGGGTTCATTTCGCCCAAGCCCTTGTAACGCTGCATGGTAACGCCTTTGCGCCCGGCCGCAAAAATAGCTTCCAACAATTGCGTCGGCGAACGGATCTCTATCTCCCTCCCATCCTTTAGCCTAAGCACAGCGGCTTTGATGTAAGTCGCCTGAAGTTGTTCGACCCAACGATCAAGCCGGCGGGCTTCCGAACTTTTAATCAAGGGACCGTCAATCACACGCACTTCCGAGACGCCGCGAAGCTCTCTGGTGAAGACCAGACCACCGTCGGCGGTCGGCTCTCCCTTCCAGCCCCGTTCGGTTTCGGGCGAAAGCAGATCGAGCCGGCGGGCAATATAAGTCACGGCTGCTTTGGCCCGATCGGGATCGCCGAGGACGTCGGGATTAAGCGCCCCGGCAATGGCGGCTTGTTCAACCACGAAACGGGGATATTTTTGCGGCAGGTTGTCCAGAACCCGTTTAACCGAAATGGCCAAATCGATGATTTCGGCAAGATCCGGTCCGGCCCTTTCCTCCTTCGTATGAAGAACCAATACGGCGTCCTTCGACCCTTCGGTGATGAGATATTCTTGCAAAGACGATTCATGCTTGAGGTATTGCTCCGACGAGCCCTTCTTGACCTTGTAAAGCGGCGGTTGGGCAATGTAGAGATAACCGTTCTCGATAAGCTCAGGCATTTGCCGATAAAAGAATGTCAATAGCAAAGTGCGAATATGGGCGCCGTCCACGTCGGCATCCGTCATGATGATGACCTTGTGATAGCGCAGCTTGTCGATATTGAAATCATCTCGACCGATACCCGTGCCGAGCGCAGTGATCAATGTGCCGATCTCGTTGGACGACAACATTTTATCGAAGCGGGCCCGTTCCACGTTCAGGATCTTACCCCGCAGCGGAAGGATCGCTTGGTTCGCACGATCCCGCGCCTGCTTGGCCGAACCGCCCGCTGAATCGCCCTCAACGATAAACAGCTCTGCCTTGGCCGGGTCCCGTTCTTGGCAGTCGGCCAATTTTCCGGGCAAATTCGCCACATCGAATGCGCTTTTGCGCCGGGTCAGTTCGCGGGCCTTACGCGCCGCCTCTCTGGCCGCCCCCGCCTCGATCGCTTTGCCGATGATCGTCTTGGCTTCCGCCGGATGTTCTTCAAACCATTGCCGTAGCGAATCGTTGATGGCGCCTTCCACGATGGGCCGCACTTCCGACGACACCAATTTATCCTTCGTTTGAGACGAGAATTTCGGATCGACCACCTTGATCGACAACACACAGGTGAGCCCCTCTCTGGCATCGTCACCCGTAAGCGCCACTTTTTCCTTTTTTGCCATACCCGATTGGTTGGCGTAGCCGTTTACCGATCGGGTCAGCGCCGCCCGCAATCCGGCCAAATGGGTGCCGCCATCCCGCTGAGGAATGTTATTGGTGAAGCATAAAATCGTTTCGTGATAGCCGTCGTTCCACCAAAAGGTCGCCTCAACAACGACGTCGTCACGTGTGACCTTGATATAGACCGGCGCGTCGATCAGAGGATTTTTTGTCCGGTCAAGATAACGCACAAAGGCTTCCAACCCCCCGTCATAACAAAGTTCCACTTCGCGTTTATCCACGTGCCGATCGTCACTCAGGCGTATTTTGAGACCGGAATTGAGAAAGGCAAGCTCACGCAAGCGATGCTCCAATGTGTCGTAATCCATTTCCGTTTTGGAAAAAGTCCGAGGTGACGGCACAAATGTGATTTCGGTCCCTGACCGGTTTGGGGCTTTGCCGAACACCTTGAGCGAGCCTTGCGGATCACCATCGCGAAAATGGATCACATGCTCTTCGCCATTGCGCCAGATTTTGAGCTCGAGGGTCTCAGACAAAGCGTTGACCACCGAAACGCCGACCCCATGGAGGCCACCCGATACTTTGTAGGAGTTTTGATCGAACTTTCCGCCGGCATGCAGTTGGGTCATGATCACCTCGGCGGCCGAGACGCCCTCTCCCTCATGAATATCGGTCGGGATACCCCGCCCATTGTCTCGGATCATCACGCTACCATCGGCATTCAGCGTCACTTCGATAAGATCGCAAAAACCGGCAAGCGCTTCATCGATGGAATTGTCCACCACCTCATAAACCATATGATGCAGACCGGAACCGTCTTCCGTATCGCCAATATACATGCCGGGGCGTTTGCGAACCGCATCCAGGCCCTTAAGAACCTTGATCGAATCAGCCCCATAATCGTCGGACTTCGGACGAGCGTTGTTGTTTTGGTCCGAAACCTTTACTTGTTTCACCATGGTTTATTTTGCCCTTACGCGTGAACTGAAAAAACTCGGCCATCTGCGACCGTAAAATGTTGCGCCCGGGCACCGAACGGCGCAAAGAGCGCGCGATCGGTACCGGTCAGCCAGGCTTGACACTCAAGTTCCGAAATTTCGTCAAACAAGGCGGCGCGCCGTGTCTCATCCAAATGCGCCACGACTTCGTCAAGCAGCAGGATGGGTGTCTTCGCCATGTCTTGCGCCTTAAGGGCCCGGGCATGGGCCAACACGATTGCAATCAACAACGCTTTTTGTTCGCCGGTTGAACAGGTTCGCGCCGGTTTCCCGGTGGCCGAATGATGCACCACTAGATCGCACCGATGGGGCCCATGAAGGGCCCGGCCGGCACGGGCGTCCTGGCTGCGTGATGCCGCAAGGGCGGTGCCGAAATGACCCTCCACGTCGACCGCCGGCCGCTCCGACAGTGCCGTTTCAAGCTTGCCGTCGAGCGCCACATCGACACGGGGAAACGCCCCGTCGGGTCCGGTGTCGAACGTAGCGCGCAATCGAGAGACCAGATCCAATCTTGCGGCGGCGATGGCCACACCCTTTTCGACCATTGTCGCTTCAAGGGCGGATAGCCAATCGGCATCGTTGGTATCTTCCTTCAACAATTGCTGGCGATCGCGCATGGCACGCTCATAAGCAGCCACACGCGCGGCATGATCGGGATCGATGCTCAATACCAACCGGTCGAGAAAACGGCGACGTAGGCCCGCGCCTTCCACAAACAGCCGGTCCATAGCGGGCGTCAGCCAAACGGCCCGAACGTATTGACCAAGAATGTTGGGCCCCCCGGCAGCCTCACCGTTGATCCGTACGATGCGCCGATAGCCCGTCTGTTTTTCTTCGATACCCGTGCCGACCCGTATCTGTTCTCCACAATTATCGATCAGAGCGGAAATGGCCCACATTGTTTTTGGCGTTTTCGGCGTGGTGCGGTGGTCACCGTTGCCGGGTACCTGGCCATGAATGAGATCTTTCAGTTCAGCCCGCCGCAAGCCCCGACCGGGCGCCAGCAATGATATCGCCTCCAGAAGATTTGTCTTGCCCGCGCCATTGGGACCAGCCAGGACCACAGGACGATGGTCAGGCTGCATGAGCAATGACCCGTATGAGCGGAACGAGGTCAGGACCAATTCTCGCACCGATGTACTCACAGCTTGCGTCCGGGCCATCTGAAACGGCTCCGGGACAGCGCGATTCGACATCTGCATCCAATCCGACCCCTGCTTGCCCGTCCCCTAGAGCGTTTCCGAACTTAACGGAATCGCGAAAACGCTCTAAGTCTTTGTTTTGTCGCCCATTCGGACGGAAAACCGGTGTCCACTTTTCCTGAATGGGCTCTAAGTCTTTGTTTTGTTGCCCATTCGGACGGAAAACCGGTGTCCACTTTTCCTGAATGGGCTCTAGATAGCTCGTCGCTAAACGCGCATGGGCATTAGCACATAAAGCGCCTGCTGCTCTTGATCGTCGGCATTGCTGATGACCGTCGGCGACCCCGCATCAGCGAACTCGAACTTGGCTGTTCCGCCATCGATTTGAGCCAAGACATCGAGTAAATATTTGGAGTTAAAACCGATTTCGAGCGGCTCCGCCGCATAATCCGATGACAGCTCTTCGCTGGCACTGCCGGTTTCCGGATTGTTGACCGCCAAAGTCAACCGCCCGGCATCCAACACCAGTTTAATGGCCCGAGATTTCTCCGTCGAAATCGTTGCGACACGATCCACCGCACGAGCGAAATCATGCCCCTCGACAAAAAGAATCTTGTCATTATCGGTGGGGATAACGCGGCTATAATCAGGAAAAGTCCCATCGATCAATTTAGAGGTGAGTGTCATGTCACCAAACTCAAAGCGAATCTTAGACTCGGAGACGCTAATCTGGACCGGCTTCTCCTGATCTTCGACCAGCCGTCGCACCTCCAAAACCGTTTTTCGTGGAACAATGATTCCCGGCATCGTCTCCGCGCCGGCGGGCAACGCGGTTTGCACCCGTGCCAATCTGTGGCCATCGGTCGCGACACTGCGCAAGACCGGCTTGCCACCGCTTTCTTCAGGATGAAGATAAATGCCGTTCAAATAATACCGGGTTTCTTCCGTAGAGATGGCAAATTTCGTGTGGTCGATCAGCTTGATGATATCCGCCACGGGGAGGCTGAAATGCTGAGCCATCTCGCCCGCAGTCATGGCCGGGAAATCGTCTGCCGGCAAACACGGCAACCAAAAATGGGCGCGGCCGGCGGATAGGGCAAGACGCGATTCATCGGATTCGTAAACCAGCTCGACCTGAGAGCCTTCCGGCAATTTGCGCACAATGTCGTAGAGTGTCTGCGCCGGTACGGTGGTCGACCCCTCTTGCAGGATCGTGGCCTCAACGCCCTCGACAATCTCAATATCGAGGTCGGTCGCGGTCATATTGAGACGGCTACCCGAGGCCCGCAACAGGACATTGGACAGAATGGGAATGGTATTTCTCCGCTCGACGACACTTTGCACATGACCGAGGGATTTCAAAAAGGCCGAGCGTTCAATTGTTGCTTTCATGATGATCTTATTGTGACTCCCGGATCAGTAGGGACACTCCTCCTTCTTGCCGCAACGTAAAGCGGCGGTGAACGAGCCTAAGGCGACGTGGACGCCACCCCCAATATTAAGGGCCGAAGGAGGGTTTTTAACGGCAACGAATCCCAGTCGTTAGTATAGCAGAAAGGCGGTTTCAGGGTCGATTTTTTTTGCCCCAAATAGGCCCCGTGGCGGCCCAACCAAGGGGCCGCTGAAAGGCGGTTTTAGAGTGTTTCCAGGAGTGAAGACCGTCCTTGCCAAGGTCAATCGATCCGGTGGATCGATTGAAGGGATGAACGGGCCCGGTTTTCCGTCCGGAAACACGATAAAACAACAACTTAGGGTCAGGTTTTGATTCCATCAAAA
>SMXP01000100.1 GCA_004356335.1 Alphaproteobacteria bacterium
ATGCTCTAGAATCCTAGTTTGGTCGCGTTTTTGGACGGAAAACCGGGTCCACTTTTCCTGAAAACGCTCTAGCCGCCGTTACTCTTTGTTTCGCGTCTCGAACTGTTCCATCCATTCGCGGGCTAGACCCTGAGCGTCGGCAATTTGTTCGGGGGGTATGCTTTCAGAAATGAAGTCACGCAATCCCGCACCGTCGTCATTTCCTTGCTCGGCCGCAAGGTATGCCCATTTGTATGCCGTTACCTTATCCTTCGGGACACCCCAGCCTTCGTGGCACAACCAAGCGATAGAATACTGGGCACGGGAAAACCCCTGCTCGGCGGCCCGTGTGATCCACTGCACCCCTTCCTTTTCGTCCTTGGGGACACCCAACCCCTTGAGCACCATCCAACCGAGATGGACCTGTGCCGACATATTTTCCTGCTCGGCAGCCAGCCGGCACCACTTCACCGATTCCTTATCGTCCTTGGGCACACCCTGCCCGTTGAAGTACATGCCACCGAGATTTAGCTGGGCATCGGCATCGCTCTGCTCGGCAGCCAGCCGGATCCACTTCACGGCTTGCCTATGGTCTCGGGGGACACCTCTGCCGTCTTGGTACATCAAACCGAGATTATACTGGGCACGGGCATCGCCCTGGTCGGCGAGAGGTTGCCACTCACGCAGAGCCGTTGCGTAATCGCCTCTTTGCGCAGCATCCAATCCCTTGTCAAATATTACAGTCATGGAATTCCTTTTCAAAGTCAGCACGTCCTTCTTGTGTTGGATCGAACAGAAGGACGGCAAGGGTCATCAGAATGGGCAGTGGTCATCTGGGGGGCAGGGCCCCCTTAAAACATCTAAAGGGCGCCGAGCCGGGCCAGATCGTTTTTGGCTTCCAACAAGTTCGGGTTCAGGTCCAACGCTCGGCGGTAGTGATTGATGGCGGCGACGGTATCGCCTTTGCCTTCATAAATGAGACCGCGAGAATAAGTGGCAATGGCGTTGTCGGGATCAAGCCGCAGAGCCTGTTGGCAGTCGGGCAGCGCGTCGCTGAATTCACCCGCTCTTGCTTTGGCGTCGCACCGGTTTTGCCACGCCGTTGGGTTGTTCGGGCTAAGTTCGATCGCCCGGTCATAATCGCCAAGAGAAAGGCTGTATTGACCGAGATTGCCATAGGCGACGCCACGATTGATGAAGGCGGCCGCATCATTTGGATCGAGGCTGACCGCCCGGTCGTAATCCTGAACCGCGCGATTAAATTGGCCGATCTCGTCATAGGCATTGCCGCGATTATTATAGGCAATGGACAGATTTATTTTGGACAAGTCGCCGTCAAAAATGCACTTGGTGTAGAGGTCGATTTTGCTTTGCTGATCATCGGTGTTTACCGCCTCGGTGCAATAGTTCACGTCTTTCGCCCAGGCCGGTACGGAAAAGGCCGGCACGGAAAAGACCGGCAGCCAAAACACGCTCGCCAAAAAACCGGCGATGACGATCCCCCGCATGAGTCTTCCTCCTGTTAGCCCCCCCCATCATGACAGAGCCCGAATAGGGGCTCAAGGCGCTTTACGGGGTCGCGGGCAAGGGCTGGGACTGGGCCCCAACAACTGCTATTTATAACTGCCGCACATGATCCCCAGTGAGTCGCATGGAACTCATGAAAATTTGGTTTGTTCACCAAAACTTTCCCGGTCAATTCAAGCATCTCGCGCGATTTTTTGCCGCAAGAGAACAGTACGAAGTGGTGACTATTGGTGAGGCAAGGCGCGACAAAATTGCCAACTCTAAGCATTACACCTATAAACAGCCAAAATCCGCCTCAGCCGACACCCATCCCTATATAAGGGGGCTGGAAGCGGCGGTGCGCCGCGGCCAGGAAGCCGCCCGGTTGGCGCTGCAACTTAAAAAAGACGGCTTGAGTCCCGATATTGTTTATTCTCATCCCGGTTGGGGCGACACGCTTTATTTCAAGGAAATTTTTCCCGACGCAAAGTTCCTCAGTTACTTCGAGTTTTATTACCGGTCCCACGGATCCGATGTCGGGTTTGATCCGGAGTTTTCGACCCATACCCTGGATGATAAATGCCGCATTCGGACCAAGAATAGTATTAATCTCCTGACCCTCGATCTGGCGGATTGGGGCGTGTGCCCGACGCAGTGGCAATACAGTCAATTTCCCGAAGAATTCAAATCGAAAATAAGCGTCGTTCATGACGGTATCGATACGGTTGCGGTGCGCCCCAATCCACAGGCCACGGTCACTCTGGGGCGGGATCGTAAGACTTTCACCACACAGGATGAGATCATCACCTTTTGTGTGAGGAATCTGGAGCCCTATCGGGGGTTTCATATTTTCATGCGCGCCTTGCCGGAACTCATGCGCCGGCGACCGTCCGCGCATTTTCTCGTGGTGGGTGGCGACGAGGTGAGCTATGGCCGTCCGCTACCGCAGGACAAGACCTATCGACAACACATGACGGCGGAGGTCGGTGACCGGCTTGACATGAATCGCATTCATTTTTTGGGCCGCTTGCCCTACGCCCAATATATCAATGTACTGCAATTGTCGTCGGCCCATGTTTATTTGACCTATCCATTTGTCCTTTCCTGGTCGTTTCTTGAGGCCATGGCGGCGGGCTGCCTCGTCATTGCCTCCCAAACACCGCCTGTGGAAGAAGTGTTGACGAACGGATCTAATGGTTTGTTGTTTGATTTCTTTTCACCGGACGCCTTATGCGATGCTGTTTGCCAGGGACTTGACAACCCGGAACGCGCGATACATCTCAAACAACAAGCGCGCGCCACAATCGTAGAGAAATATGACCTCAACAGCGTGTGCTTGCCGAAACAAGTTGCGCTTATTGAACAGATCGCCCAAGGCATTGTGCCGTCGGATTCTTCTTGATCATTTCACCTTAAGAACGATGATACAAAAAGACGCCCGCTTCTTTTTCACAGGCGGGCGCCTTTCTTTTGCTGTGGATGAGCGGTGCTTGCTCGGTCGTTTACGCTGACTTTCGAAGCGGCACCATGTCTTGGGCATATCGTCTGTCTTGGTGATGGGTTTCCCTGTTGATTGCTTTGCGTCGATCTGGGCCGACGTAATGACTTGATTTTACTTGAGGTTTCTCCCGCTCAAAGAGAGCGTAGATAGTCGAGAAAAGTTCCTTGGCGTTGATCGGCGACGCGATAGCGGCATTGGCGCCGCACCGGAAGGCTTTTTGAACCGCATCATCCTCGGCACTCAACGTGATGAAGATGATCGGCAGATCCGGATCCAGATTGTCTTCCGCCGTGCGTACCATTGTGGTTAATTGCAATCCGACCGGTGCATCGTTTTCATATTGAGCGACGATGAGATCTACCTGATGGCGCGCCAAGATTTCGAAGGCGGTCGAGGTGCGTGCCACTTCTGTTACATTGTCGAACCCGAAGGCCTCCAGCATATCGGAAATAATGGCTCGCATGGGTTCGTTGTTGTGAACGACGAGAACGTTGAGCTGGTCAAAAGAGGGGGCCATGATCATGATCTCCAATTGGATTGCTATAAAGAAATGTCACGTTGACAATGGGCGCATGCTATTCGACGAGCCGGATGTCCATATTCTGGATCGCCGCCATATCCATATCGGGTGGACAATCGAGTGCAATCTCTGCGCTGCCTGTAATCGTGATTTTCCGACCGATAATTTGAAGGCAGCTGCCGCCAACATCGGCACCTCCAGTGTACACAAGCATCTGATTGGGAAAATAAAGGGCGCCGGCGAATATCATATCGCTGCCGCCCAGGAACCAGTTGGTGATCATGGTATTGCCTTTGAACGAGGGCGCATTGGGGTCCTGGAAAAACAGAATGCCTTCGTAAGGACCGCTCGTGGGGGCGGAGAGATCGGCGACGGTGCCGCCGGCAAATTTGACATTTGCATAGTCCTTGCCGCTGCCGGTGAGCACGAAGGTGATTCCCTCGCCGGTCAGGGTCGACGTGCCGGAAACGTCAAAGTCATCTTCCAAGTAATACGTGCCGGCCTCGAACGTGACGTCTGCGTTCGATAGTTTAAGGCCATCGCAATACCGCCCTGGCTGTAGAACTAATGTTTGAGCTTTATGGTCGTAAGCCTCGCATGTGCCCGGCATGTTGGTTACTTGGACGTCGAGCCCCTTTACGCCGTACGGATCCTTAACCGGAAGCGAAAAGGATCTGGGCGGTGCATCGGAATAAAGATCGGCAGCATTGCCGACCTTGATGTCGCCGACCGCCCGAACAGGGGTTGCGTGCAATTCGCCGCTGCCCCAGACTAAAAAGGACGCATCGCTATTGGAGTTTGAGCTGACACCACAACCAACATTGGTGACATTGTTGCCGGTAAACTCGAGTGTGCCGTCGGCCTCTTTATCCAGCCCGAGAATGCAAACATCACCGCCTATGTTGACGGCCGCCGCGACCGCGCGTGCAACCACGTTGACCTCGTCATCCATCAAAATGGAGGCAAAGAAAAGCGTCTGTTTTTGCGTCGCGATAACTTCGATGGCACTTGGGTCGCCCGCATAGGGTCCGGATAATGGTGGAATATTGATTGTCAGGGTAGTGTCGGATCCAGCCACGAACTCATTCCGCTTGGCACCGTCCGCAGCGGCTGCCCGAGCCACATGGGAACTATCGGTGTAATAGAGTGCGTAAGCACCGGAGATAGCGCCGGCATCGACAGCCGTCTGTGCTTTGCGCTTGGCCAGATACCAATTGGGCACATCAACGCCTAAACCCAGCAAGCCAACGAAGATCGGCAAGGTAATGCCCATCATGATGGCAACGGTGCCGCATCGATTGGCAAAGAAGCGTTTGCCGTGGGTTCGTACCGTCGAACAACGCGTGTTTAAATCATTATCATTTCGACGTGCCGGAAAAGACTGAGACAGAAACCGTAACATAATGACACTCCTCAAAATCCGTGTTCGTGCATTGGCGTTCCATATGCACGAGCCGTACCACCATAGCTTGTCGGCGATGCTGGATTGCGGAGGTGTCAGTGTGCCAAAAGTGGGATTGGGCACTCTAAAAAGAGACATTTGTATCGAACGGATACACGACTTGTTAAGCAAGAGAGCGGGGGCTTAGAGCCCATTCAGGAAAAGTGGCACCCGGTTTTCCGTCCGAATGGGCGACAAAACAAAGACGGAGAGCCCATTCAGGAAAAGTGGCGCCCGGTTTTCCATCCGAATGGGCGACAAAACAAAGACGGA
>SMXP01000101.1 GCA_004356335.1 Alphaproteobacteria bacterium
GAACGCTTCCGAGCTTATGATATCGAAACCGGCGACCTCTTATGGGAAATCAAAAGTTTCACCTCGGCCAATGCCACGCCCATGACCTATATGGCGAATGGCCGTCAGTATGTGGTGGTGTCGACCGGCGGCCATGCTTGGTTGTATCCGCAAAACAAGCAGGATTATGTAGTGGCGTACGCCTTACCTGAAAATTAGGCCGCGGCAAGACCAACTAAACACTTTCGACTTCCAATTCCGTAGCGGCGCTAAAGCGCATTCAGGAAAAGTGGACCCGATTTTCCGTCCGAATGCGCGACAAAATAAAGATTTAGAGCACGTTAGCGATTCCAAATAAAGTGAATGCGCTCTAGTTTTCCGGGTCGTAGTAATGAACTTCAAATAAGACGCAGCCCTGTTCGGATCTAAATGGACCGTGATCTACGCCCGGCGGACGGCAGGCATAAGTGAAGGGAAGAAAAGGCGTGCCGCCTTTGCCTTCCGCGTCACTGCCTACCACGAGATCTCCGGTTACCAGAAACACCTCCTCCCAATAATCGTGGATAAAAGGCTCCGTAGTGAAGGCACCTGGTAAGAATCTTAAAAGCCGCGTTCGGTTGCCAAATTTTTTCTCTTGGTCGAGACTGCCCGATAATATTTTTTCGGCAATGCTAGGCGGATATCCGGGAGGCACTTGCCAACCCTCATCCATATTCAATGTTTCGAATTCCTGATGCACCTTGGGAATGCTCATATGCTTAGTCTCCGTATCCATCGATCGGCAAGGGATGAATGGCATAACAATGAGATATGCTTCGATCGAGCACCGGATCGTACAGTTCCAGCTCGAATTGGTCGAAAAAAGTGAGTTTGATTTTGGCCGGTAGCGTGCCGCAAAACATCGCCGTGCCGGCAGAGAAAGTGCCGCCTCTTTTCCGGTACAACAATATCAGTTCCGATAAATCCCGATTTTGCACCAATGGGCCCTCTTGATAGGTCTGGCGGCGGCCATTGTTCACTACAAAAGATCGAACAATGAGTTGGTTCCAGTGGTCGGCAATGTCATCAAACTTCCAAAGTGTCGTGCCAACAGGCTTGGGGCAGACTTGCTTTGAAAGCGAGACGCTGATGCTTTCAACTTTGCGGTCGGTGTGATCCGAACCAAGGCCAACCCATAGACCGTCATCCAGATGAACCGCAAAGGCTTCCACCTCACCGGTTGATCCCTTGCCGACCACGTTAATCGACGATGCCTGTGTCAACAGATTGGGACCGATACGATAAAAATGAGGGATTTCCTGCGGCGTCTTGATTCCCTGTTCCTCAAGTTCGGCAATATGCGCTTGCAAGGTTGCTTTGTCTTTGCCGGCCCAACCGGCGACAATTAGTGTATCTATATCGACCTGTCGCATTGTCCCGCCGCCGTCGCTGAGACAGTCAAACTGCAATCGTTGCACCGCGCCGATGGAATCATCTTTATTCATTATTTGGTTTGCCATGACACCCCATCAGTCAAAGACAATACGTTGTCGAGGCTAGAGTGTTTCCAGGAAAAGTGGACCCGGTTTTCCGTCCGGAAACACGATAAAACAACAACTTAGGGTCAGGTTTTGATTCCATCAAAACCGGAAAGACCCTAAGAAATCGATGGCGGCGGAAGAGGTCCGGCCGCTCGTTCGAAAGCATGACCCAGCGCTAATATCTGCTGGTCGGTCCCGGGCAACCCGTCAAAATTGAGTCCCACGGGCAAGCCATCCGTCGTCAAGCCTGCGGGCACCGAAAGGCTCGGTGCGCCGACCACTGTTTGATAGGTCAAATTATCCAAAAGTCGCCACATGGCGGTCTTATCGGTCTCGCCGTTAATGGTAACGACCTCGTCGTGAACTTCCACAGCCGGGAACGGTGACGTGGGAAAAATAATGGCCGCTAGGCTGTGTTCATTGTAATAGTCGCGTATGATTTTTTTAATCGCCGGACGGTGAACGGTCATCGCCTTCTCGTAAGCCTCTTCAGCTTCCGGTTTTAGCGACATGATTCCCGCAATGCGGACTTTAACTATGGGCGACGCGATCATGTCGATCATCCGACTAATGGTGACATCCGTTCCCCGTGTTTCAAAATAAGCGGGCATGTCACGTTTTGTTTCAAAACTTCCTATTTGTTGTGCTGTTTTGTTGGTGAGATCGGAGAATTCAGGGATATCCGCTTCGACAATGACGGCGCCAAGCTCTTTGAGTAAATCAACCGCGTCGTCAAACACACGGGCTGTTCTGGCATCGAGTTGTTCCCTGAAGATCCGATGGGGCAATCCAAGGCGTACTCCTTTGAGGTCGGTCACGTCCAGGTTGGACTCGGTGCCGCTTAAGATCCCATCCAGTAAAGCCAAGTCTGCACTATTCTGCGCCATGGGACCGACCGTGTCCCGCGTATGGCAGGGCGGGAACACCCCGCCGCCCGGATAACGACCGCTTGAAGGCCGAAAACCGGCAATACCGCACATGGCGGAAGGAACGCGCACGGAGCCGTAAGTATCTGTGCCAAGCCCCCCGGGAACCATGCGCGCAGCAATGGCGGCCGCTGTCCCCCCGCTGCTGCCGCCGGGGATATAATCGAAGTGGTAAGGATTGTGGACGATGCCATAATGACTATTGTCGCTTGTGGCTCCGACCGCACATTCGTGAAGATTCGACTTGCCCGCGATAATGGCACCCGATTCTAGAAGGCGCCGCACGACCGGCGCATCCTTTCGCGGATAATCGTTTTCGAACGCCGGCGTCCCGCCTGTTGTCGGCAGGTCTTTCGTATCAATATTGTCTTTAATGAGCAGGGGGACACCATGCAACGGACCCAATTTTGCACCGCTTGATTGGTGTTGATCGGCGGCCCTCGCAGCCGCCAAAAGCCCCTCCGGATCTTGGCTGATGAGCGTATTGTATTTAGCGTGAAGCTCGCATCGCGCTATCACTTCGCCTGCGACTTCTTCAGCAGAAACGTCTCTCTGTTTGATTGCCAAAGACAAGTTCCGTACCGTAAAATCTTTCAAAGGATTAGACAAGATCATCTCCGTTTGGCGCTTGTTGCCTCAAATTTGATAGTTCTAGAGCATCGCTCGCTGTTTTGGAATCACTTGCGATACTCTAAGTTATTGTTTGGTCGCGCCGTTTACGCGCAAAACCGCACACACTTTTGCGCACGGCGCTCTAGGTGATGAAGGGTCGGTTCCGTATCTCCTTAAGATTAACCCATTTTACCTCAGGAAATCCAATCCGGGACCCATAATAATCATTATGGAGTGGTGACAAATTCCGCTTATCGATTTAACAAGGTGGCAATTGTGGGAACCAAGTCAGGTCTGGACACGCTTTATCATTAGATCCTAACTTAGGGGTACTGCTGGGAAAGGCGAAGGCCGAATCCTTACGTTGAACACTTTAATCTTGAGGAAAGCAAATTTTGCGACCGGATAGGCGATTGAGAGAACGGGTGCGCCGTTGGCGAAGAGATCATACACTGCGCGCACGGGTTAATAAAGTTTTGCCGAAGGACCCGGTCGTAGCGACTAAGCCCACACTCTTCATTCATATACCTAAGACAGGCGGGGTATCGCTTTCCGCTTATCTTGTGAGGAAATTGCGCGCGCGCAATCCGATTACCATCATCGGAACGCAACAGCTCGCCTATATGACCGATTACCAACTTGCGCAACACGATTACATAGCAACTCATACCAACTCTGCGATCATGTCCCGGCTTCCGGAATGTTTCAAGATTACACTATTGCGCGATCCGGTCGAGAGAGTTTTGTCTAGCTATTATTTCCACCGCCAAGACAGTCGAAATATAGCCATTACAAATCTAGCCCGCGAACTGGATCTGCTTCAATTTGTCTCCTCGGATCATCCGCCAATTCGAGCCAGCATCGAAAATATTCAGGCGCGGCAACTTATACTTAGGTTAGAGGGCGTTGACGATCCATTTTCGTCGCTGTCCGATAACGAGGTTCTTAAACGGGCCCGCGCGACTCTAGATCGATTGGACGTGGTTGGTAGACTTGAGAATATAGGCGCAACTTTGGAGCGGTTACGCGAACTTTATGGTTGGAAGGACGTGGGAGAGTTTCCGCACAAAAACAAATCTTTGAGGGAAGGAGACTCAAGAAATTTAGATACTCGTGTGGAAAAAATAATCCGTCAACGCACTCGGCTCGATCAGATTGTCTATGACGACGTTCGGTCCCGCTTTGGCTAACTCTAATTTGTCCGCGCCCTAAAGAGCTGTCGCACATTGGAAAGTTGTTGGCGTGTTTGGTCCATGTCAGTCATCGCGATCACCTTTTCGGCAGGTGCAATAATGATCCAGTCCCATTTCGCCAGCCGGGCTTGGCCAAGCCCGGCTGGCGTTCTTAGACTAACGCCAATGGACACTTTCTTTATAAGACAAGCGTTTCCGAACTTAACAGAATCGCGAAAACGCTCTAAGTCCTTGTTTGGTTGCGGTTTCGGACGGAAAACCGGGTCCACTTTTCCGTGATTTGCCAGTCGGTTAGCAGTTATGACAGTGGAATGGGCGGTCTCGGGCCTTGAATCTCTTGATACGTGGCCGCGCTGTGAAGCCGGCGTGACAAATTTGGCTGTTTCAGTTGGTCCAGGCTATAC
This sequence comes from Alphaproteobacteria bacterium, assembly GCA_004356335.1. Lineage (GTDB taxonomy): Bacteria > Pseudomonadota > Alphaproteobacteria > SMXP01 > SMXP01 > SMXP01. The sequence goes on from SMXP01000101.1 coordinate 4,635, forward strand.
TGCTCTGTGGTCTCGGGGGCCTGAGACTGACGATGCGGTGTCAGGATCGGAGGGACATAATGAAATCTCTTCTCGTGGCCACTCTGCTCGCTCTACTTCTGGGTGTCTCACTGGCCGCTTTCACGAACGGTCTTCTTGGCTTTTGAAGCATTATTCAGTTTGCTATGATCAGACGGTAAATTCAGGGCGGATAGAAACGGCCTTGAGGCAAGCCTTTTGTCGTCACCGGCCATTGCCTGACCAAGGATGAACGAACGGAGGAGAAAGTCCGAATGTCATTTAACAAAATTGTCATCACGATTATCGTCATTATCGGTATTGCAGGTTTGACCTTCATCTCACCCTTGCTCGGCATCCTGTTGGAACTGGGCGATTACACCTGGTTCCTGGTTTTTGCCGTTGCTGTCCCTTTGGTCTGTGGTGTGATTCTGTATTTAATACTTCGGGTCATCGCCAAAGTATTTGGATTGGCCAACGGCTAATCAGCGGCCTCTAGGCCAAGAACTCTTAAATCATACTTTCTTGGTTCGTATCTACGCGGCCGTTGATCAAGACCTGATCGGAATCACGCCATTTTAGAGCGTATCCAAGGCCGCCAAGGGAGTCCCGTATGACCTTCAATCCACCCCCAGCATTCGACCGCATCTACACGACCCATGTGGGCAGTCTGCCACGACCGCAATCGCTTCTCGATATTATGCACGCCAAGACGGAAGGGCGCCCTTACGACACAACACAGCTCAAGGGGGAGGTTCGCCAATCTGTTGGCGACATCGTTGATAGGCAAGTCGCGACCGGTCTCGATCTTGTCAGCGATGGTGAAATGAGTAAACCGAGCTATGCCACCTATGTATCGGAACGGCTCAATGGTTTCGGCGGTGAGTTTAAGGGCCATACGGCACGCGATTTGGTGGATTATCGAGACTACGCGCTCAATTTGGTGAAAATCGGCGCAGTGGTGCCCAGGGCCGGCGGTGCCTGTTGTCAGGGACCGGTCTCCATGAAAAACACGCAAGCCCTAGACGAGGATATAGACAATTTTACAACGGCCGTGACGGCGGCGAATCCGGTGGGCGCCTTCATAAATGCGGCGTCGCCGGGCGTTGTTGCCGTGTTTCAAAAAAATGAATTTTATGAGACGGAGACCGCCTACATAGAGGCGGTCGCCCAAGCTTTGCAATTTGAATATGAAGCGATTGTCGATGCGGGGTTTCTTCTTCAAATTGACTGCCCGGATCTTGCCATGAGCCGTCATCTTGGTCTTGCGGGCATGGACGAAAAGGATTTTGTTAAAGTTGCGGCACGCAACATAGATGTTCTCAATGAGGCGGTAAGGAACATTCCAGCGGAAAAAATGCGCATGCATGTGTGTTGGGGCAATTATCCAGGGCCTCATCATTGGGATATTGCGCTGGCCAGCATTATAGACGTCGTGCTTCGCGCAAAACCTACCTATCTATTGCTCGAGGCGGCAAATCCCCGACACGGGCACGAATGGGTGGTGTTTCGGGATGTGTCCTTGCCCGACGATAAGATTCTCATCCCGGGCGTCATCGATTCCACGTCCAATTATATCGAACATCCGGAATTAGTGGCGCAGCGGATTTGCCGCTATGCGGAGATTGTCGGTCGGGAGCGGGTAATGGCCGGCTCGGATTGTGGCTTTTCCACCTTTAGTGGCTACCCCACCGTCCACCCCGATATCGTTTGGGGCAAACTCGATACGCTGGTCGAGGGTGCCCAGCGAGCCAGCGACATACTTTGGTAATCGTGCGTCCCGCGTTAAATCGCATCATCCCGGTGTTTTCTGAGTGTCTCTCTCAGCTTTGTTTTTCTCCTATCATAATGGAAATTCTGCCCTTTGGATTGGTTTGTCCGTTGCTATTCAGAGATTGGCCGCGAGGTAAAGAATCGCACGGATTTGGTCTTATCGCGGCAAGACCAGTGCTGATGCCTTAACTGTGTTGCGGCACGGGCCATGGAAAGCGATGGTATTTGGCCAAAAAGTGGTGTAGATCGAACACTTAAAGCCAAGCGGGGGCGTTGCAATCCTTCTGTTTTGCTAAAAATGGCGCCCATAAGGATAAGGGACGTATAGGATACACAATGCAATTTTCCGATTTCGCCTACGTCAAGCCGGCAACGCTCGAAGAAGGCCTTAAACTTCTGCAGAAATCGAAGGGCACGGCGCAGATTCTTGCTGGCGGAACCGATGTCCTGTTCAACATGAAGATGGGTCTTTTCCAGCCAGAGACGCTCATCAATATAAAATCATTGCCGGAACTCACGAATGTCGAGGAACAACCGGACGGCACCTTGCGCATTGGTGCGTGTTGCCGGCTGACCGATCTCATCGGTCATCCATTGATTGCGGAAAGATATCCGGCGTTGAATAAAACCATTCGAGGGGTTGCCTCCTGGCATGTGCGTAATATGGCAACGATTGGCGGGAGTCTTTGTCTCGACACACGCTGCTGGTACACCAATCAAAGCAAGGAATGGCGTGACGCGCGGGAACCGTGCTTTAAAACCGACGGCGATATTTGCCATGTGATCAAAAGCTCGCCGGATTGCGTGGCGATCAACAGTTCCGATTCCGCACTCATTTTAATGGTGATGGATGCCCATGTGACGGCGGCCAAGGTGGGTACCACGCGGGATATTCCCCTTGTGGACTTTTACCGAGATGACGGTATGGATCATACGGTTTTGGCGCCGGATGAGATCCTAACCATGATCACCGTGCCGCCGTGTAGCGACCGGTTGATGTTCAGCAAGATTGCACCGCGCGAGGGACTCGATTTTTCCTTGGGGGCGATTGCGGCAGGGGTGACTCAAAGCGGCGACAAGGTATCCGCCGTGAAGCTGGTGATCGGCTCCTTGATCACGCAACCGCTCATGTTAAAGAATACCGCCAAGATCATCCTCGATGGCGGGCTTGGTGATGATGTGATAAAATCAGCCGCCGAACATGCGGTTGAAGAGGCAGGTTTGTTGACCAATCTATATTCATTAGTCGCCTATAAGCGCGAACTCATCAAAGCATTGGTCAAGCGCGCTTTGACCGAGCTAAGGGGGGATTAGTCCATGGCTAAATCGATCATCGCGCTGACCGTCAATGGCGATCCTCACGAGCTGGCCGTGTCGCCGCGTCAAACCCTTCAAGATGTTATTCGCGACGACCTTGGCTTGATTGGCACAAAGAAAGGATGCACCAGCGGCAGTTGCGGCGTGTGCACCATAATCAATGACGAAGGCGAGGCCATCCTGTCATGCTTGACGCTTGCCATTGAATGGGATGGTTGTTCCTTGACGACCATTGAGGGAATCGAAATTGACGGAACACTTCACCCGGTACAAAAAGCCTTTATCGAATATGGCGCCGTCCAGTGCGGCTTTTGCACACCGGGCCTTCTTATGACGGCAAAGGCGCTGGTCGATTCCAATCCCGACCCTGACGACGAAGCGATCAACGAAGCCCTGGCAGGCGTCATTTGCCGCTGCACCGGTCACATAAAGGTCAAGCACGCGATCCGTAACGTTTCGCAATTCACCTCAAAATCCGGTAAGGACGATTAGAGTGTTTCCAGGAAAAGCATGCCCCGGCGAAGGCCGGGGTGGTCCCGGTTTTCCGTCCGAATGCGCTCTAGGTGTTTAGTCCCGGCAATTGATGGATTGGATTTACAGTGAAGGTTTGCGGCTTGTTTGTCCAGATTTTGCAGATGTATTC
>SMXP01000102.1 GCA_004356335.1 Alphaproteobacteria bacterium
AAGCCTATTAAAACTTCCTTATTATTCAACTAGTTACGTCTATATCTAGCGGACAGCTTGTCCGGATCAAAGGCGTAGGACATCAAAACATTGGGCACAAATCCAAGCTTTTCATCGCATCTAGCAAAGTAGTCCTGAAGCTGGTCGGGCAAGTCGGCCCGCGATAGGGGGTCGATGTCGAGGGCGTGGAGATCATGGGTCATGGTGATTCCCTTGTATTTATGCGGGTTTCATACGGTAGAGGAGACGGCGAACCGGCGCACATAATAAAGCGCGGCAATTCGACCGTGTTAGAATTGAAACCATGACGACCGTAGACATACCTTTCGTTCGCCATTTGGATTTCGAGTATGGCCGGGTCGACCAGGTGAGCCCGCTCATCCGTCGTGTCATCGCCCCGAACCCCGGATTGTTTACCTTTACCGGCACGGGCACCTACATTGTGGGTCAAGGTCATGTGGCGGTAATCGATCCGGGACCGACCGACGACCGCCACCTCGCTGCGATCGGCGCAGCGCTTGACCGCGACATTGTGAGCCATATCTTTATTACCCATACCCATAACGATCACTCGCCCGCCGCCGCCCCGCTCAAAAAAGCCACCGGGGCCAAAACCTATGGTTATGGCCGCCATGGGGCCGACAAGCCGGAACACGGCATGGTCGTTGAACAAGGCGGGGATCGAGACTTCGTTCCCGATGTCGAGCTGCGTCATGGCGATGTAATCAAAGGCAAGGGTTGGACGATCGAGTGTGTTCACACACCGGGCCATACCTCTAATCACATGTGTTACGGGCTGATAGAAGAACACGCCTTGTTTACCGGCGATCATATTATGGGCTGGTCGACCAGCGTCATTGCGCCGCCCGATGGAGACATGCGGGACTACATGGCCAGCCTCGATTTACTGCTGGCGCGCAATGACAAGATATTGTGGCCGACCCATGGCCCTCCGGTGCTTGAACCCAATCCGTTGATCAACGCCTTCATCGATCATCGTCGTGCACGGGAGAACCAGATCATCGCCTGTTTGCGCGACGGCTTACACATGATCGAGGATATGGTGCCGCACATTTACGTGGATATCGATAAACAGCTCTATCCCGCCGCCGCTTTATCCGTATACGCTCATTTGTTGCATTTGGTCGACGCCGAGCGCGTGCGCTGCGAAGAGCAGCCCACACTGCAATCGCGCTACCGTAATAATGATTAGAGCGCATTCAGGAAAAGCATGCCCCGGCGAAGGCCGGGGTGGCCACCGGTTTTCCGTCCAAATGCGCGACCAAACAAGGACTTAGAGCGTTTTCGCGATTCTGTTAAGTTCGGAAACGCTCTAGGGCTTGGTAAGGATAACGAGGCCGCTCATTCGGTTAAGGCCGCCACATAGGCGCGGATGCGCGTGACATTGGCGCCCACATCACCCATGCCGACACGAGACGAAGAGCGAATATCAAGGCGCGTGCCTTCGCCTTGTTCACGCAATCGGATCACCACGTCGTCCTTGAAGCCAAACCAGAAAGTCGTGTCGGTCGCTTCAATGCGACCCTCATCGGCGTCGGCGGCGACCAGCTCCCAGCCCATTTGGTCTACCACCGCCAATGCTTTGACAAAGGCATCGGCTGGGGCATCGGTCAAGATCACAGATTCGACGTCGGGATAAAATCGGGCTTGAATTTCCGAATAATGCTTTCCTTTATCCGCGCCGAACGAAACGATTTTGTCCGCATAGACCGTTGTGTTGGCATCGGCACCGCGCAAAGGCAATATTTCGACGAATTGAGGCGGGTCTGCCACATCCGTAGAAATGTCATGAATGGGCGCAAATTGACCGCTAAACGCGGTCCGTAAAGTGTTAGCAGGAATCGCGGCCACCGCCGCCGCAATAATCAAAGTCAAAAGGGCCCTTGAAAGTCCGTCACGGGGTTGGGACACCAAAGACCAAACAAGGCCGATAATGGCCAGCACCGCCGCGACAATCAAAGCAACAAGGCCAGCCTGGAGGACCTGAAAGCCAAACGAATATGTCCAAAGGCCTCCTTTAGTGCCGAAGGCGGCAAGCGGGGTTAGAACCGCGCCAATGACCGCCGCCCAAAACGCCAGCTTGATCAATCTTTCCTTCCACGCACTCACGGCACACCCTCCCTCGTTTTTGATCGGTCGCCCTACTCCGCCGCTTGGACCGTCGGTAATTGGTAGTCTTTGAATTGCTCGCGCAACAATAGCTTTTGAACTTTACCGGTCGCCGTATGCGGCAGTTCATCGACAAAAACCACATCGTCAGGCAAACACCATTTGGCAATTTTGTCGGTCATGAAGTTTAGAACGTCGTCTTTCGTCAATGTCTTGCCGTCCTTGGGCACGACGATCAAAAGCGGGCGCTCGGTCCATTTAGGATGGGACACGCCGATCACGGCCGCTTCCGCTACGGCCCAATGGCTCATGGCGATATTTTCCAATTCGATCGACGAAATCCATTCGCCCCCTGATTTGATCACATCCTTGGACCGATCGGTGATCTGCATGAATCCTTGTGGATCCAGAGTCGCCACGTCGTCCGTATCGAACCATCCGTCTTTGTCTAGAATGTCGCCGCCTTCGTTCTTGAAATAAACTCTGGCGACTGCCGGACCACGGACCATGAGATGCCCGGACGTTTCGCCATCGCACGGCAATTCATTGCCGTCGTCATCGGCAATCTTCATTTCCACCGTGTAGACCGCACGTCCTTGCTTTAACTTATGTTTCATCTGCCGTTCATAGGACCATTCGTCCATTCCCGACTTGGCCAAATTTAATGTGCCCAACGGACTCATTTCCGTCATGCCCCAGGCATGAATAACTTTCACGCCATAGTTCTTTTCGAACTTTTCAATTATTATTTCCGGGCAAGCCGCACCGCCGATGACCACATTCTCTAGCGTAGAGAGCTTGAGATCCGTCTGTTCCATATAATCGAGCAGCATAAGCCATACGGTCGGTACCGCCGCGGTCGATGTCACTTTTTCGTTTTCGAGAAGCTCGTAAATACTCTCGCCATCGAGTTTCATGCCGGGCATCACTATCTTGGCTCCGACAGAGGGCGCCGAGAACACCAGACCCCACGCATTGGCATGAAACATCGGCACGACCGGAAGCACCGTATCGGTCGCCTTCAATCCCATGCCATCGGCACTATTACTCGCAATCGCATGAATGACATTAGATCGGTGGGAATAAAGCACGCCCTTGGGATTGCCCGTAGTCCCGGACGTGTAGCAAAGACCGCACGCGGTATTTTCATCAAACTCAAGCCACTCGAATTCATCATTCTGCGCCTCGATCAACTCTTCATAGCACATAACATTGTTGAGCGATGTTTCGGGCATGTGTTCCAAATCGGTGAGAACAATGAAACCCTTCACGCAAGCAATATCATCGGCAATCTCTTCGAGGATCGAAATAAAGGTAAGGTCGGTTATAATGTAATCGTCTTCCGCATGGTTGATGATGTAAATCAACTGATCGGTAAACAGGCGGGGATTCAACGTATGGCAAATCGCCCCAATACCCATGATGCCGTACCATGTTTCCATGTGCCGGTAGGTATTCCAAGCGAGGGTGGCAATTCTGTCGCCTTTTTTCACGCCAAGCTCGAGCAGCGCTTTAGCCGCTTTCTTCGAACGGCTATGCAGGTCTTTATAAGTGTAACGATGGATCGGCCCTTCGACTGTGCGGGTAACGATTTCTTGCTCCGGATGGGCCCGCGCGGCGTGATCGATGATAGTCGTCACGCGCAACGGCCAATCCTGCATGAGGCCTTCCATGGCACCCTCTCCCTACGGCACTGTCCTTGATAACGGGGGGCATTCTAGTGAGCCTCCCTCGCCTGCGCAACCGACAGGCGATCCATGCCACCGGCAGCCGACAGCCGGATGACGTCGCTCTGGACTTTCCCGGCAAAAGTGGCGGGACTTTTGATAGGGTAAAACTGTCAGGAGGACCTTATGAGCCAACCACCCCCCTTGCTTATTTGGTCAAAAGGCAAGGACACTTGGATTGTTGCAGAACCTTATGAGAAACGCTGCCCAGCACAAGACTTTTCACGTCACCCAAGCCGCGGGTACCCATGACGATGAGATCGGCATCTTCGTTTTGCGCATAGTACAAGATCTCCGGCGCCGGCTGGCCGCCGACAACGTAAGTTTTGACATTGGAAAGGCCCTTCTCCGCCAGGTGACTTGCCGCCTTCTCGACGTATAGTTTTCCCACAATTCGAAGAACCTCAACGGGTACGTATAACAACGCCCTTTCCGAACCGATAACATCCATCAGCACCGGTACGACATCGATGTCGTCAATATCTTTCTTAATCTGCTCACTAAAACCGTATCTCTCGGCGATGTCCTCAAGGTCGCCGATCGAAGCGCTATGCAACAAAGTATGAAGTAATATCACACGCGCATTGTATTTAAGCGCCATGTCGCCGGCCAAGCTCAACGCTTGATCACTGCGCTCGGAGCCATCCAAAGCCACCAAAATTGTTTCAATCATTTTTCTCATCTCCTCGATCGATCGGCTATCGTTCGACCTAATTATTCGAGGTCATGCCTGTTATATGGTGGGAAAAGGCAATCCTTGCCCATGCTGCGACAATTTGTATCGACGGCTTTGACAAGGATCAAACTAGCTGAACCATACATCATATAAATTACCTCATGGATGAGGTATCGTCATGACCGAGACGATGAGTGTATTGCGGCGCGAACATATTGAGATCGCGCAAATTCTCGATATATTGGAACACGCGTTTTTGTCGTTTGCCAAAGACGAAAACTGCAATTACGAACTGATCAACCTGTTGATCGACTATATCATATATTTTCCCGATAAAGTGCATCATCTAAGAGAAGACTTTATTTATCGAAAACTCAAGTTTCGTGTGCCGCTTGCTTTGGCCGAGCTTGTCGATCTCGAAGTGGAACACAATAGACTTGCCGAGCTTACAAGCCGATGTGCCGGGGACTTTGAGAAAATCCTCTTAGATCAAGAGCTTTCGCGTGATTGTGTGCTCAATACAGTGCAAAAATATATCGATTTTTGCCGCGAGCATATAAGGAAGGAGGACGAAGGATTTCTGCCTTTGGCGGAGAGAAGTTTGTTACCTGAGGATTGGGCGGACATTGCCTGCTCATTGGCGAGCATGAACAGATCCTCAATCGACATAAAAATCGAAGCAAAATGCCGCGTTCTTTTCAATCAGATCCTTGAAAGCGCTACTTCATTGGTAGGTTAAACGCATTTCTCGATCGAACGGTAATGTTCGCTTTGATACGTACATGGATGTTTTGGTAAAACTCGAAACTCGATCTCACAACTTTGTGAACGGCGCGACCAAGTGGCCCATGGAGCCTGTCGAAAAACTCGGTTATAGCTCACCCCACTTTATTGCCACTTGACATTAGAGCACGTTGACAAAAGATGGACTCCCTAACGTGCTCTAAGTCTTTGTTTGGTCGCGCATTCGGACGGAAAACCGG
>SMXP01000103.1 GCA_004356335.1 Alphaproteobacteria bacterium
AACGCATGAAGGAGTTTAAGGCTGTCGGGCTCACCGAAATTGCTTTGCGGGTGCATGACGATCCGGTGGAGGGCATCAAACTCATTGGCGAGCACATCGTACCAGCGGTGCAGTAAGCATAGGCTTTCAGCGTCAAGAATCGAATATAAAGGCGTAAATCTTGCGATAAAGTCATAGCTCTATCCTGCCAAAAAAAGGATAGAATCACTGTTCGCTGAAATCGTAAACCACTGAACGAGTCAATTAATGCCGGAACCGCTCTAGCATCAACAAGTTGGCAAATTTAATTTAAGAATCGGGCTTGGCCTGTTTGTCGTCGGACGTGAGCGCCAAGGGGTCGGCGTTTTGATCTCGTCGATCGGCATGGGACGCGCGCAGGATCGGCCGATGCTCCCGATGTTTTTTGGGGGCAAGCATTTTGCCCAATAATTTACTGAGTTCGGTCACCCCCAGATAACGGCGGCCCCAAGTGTGCGAGACCACCATGACTTCGTTGATGTCGTTCTTGGCCATTGTCTGCAGCACTTTGAGATTGGATGTGTGATTGGTGATCCAATTGTTGTTGAACAGGGGCAGCTCGGACAGTTCCTTGATCCGGTAGCCGTTCATCAAATCGATGATATGGCTGCCGTCGATTGGCTCGATCTCCTCGCGGAATTCTTTCGCTTTGGCGAAGAATTGAAAGCGATTAAACCAATCCACCACGATCATATATTTGAAATTGTCGAAATCCTTGAGTTTTTCCAAATAGTATAGCAGCACATCCCTCTGCAAATGCCCGCTTCGGTGGAGGAACGGAATATCTCCCGGCGAGGGGGGGTAGAGCTTCACTTTGAGAATAACGGGTTTCGAGTGATCGAGATTACGAATCCGATCCTGCAGATAGGAAATATAAGCTTCCTGCACGTAGTCGATTTCTTCGACTTCCGAATGATCTAGGGTCGGCTTGATTCGGGCGGATGGACTGGCAAATACACTACGGCGATTTACGGTGATGTTTTCGGACTGTTCCGCCTCTCGCGGGAAGCCCAGAGCAAATCCCACAATAAAGACAAGCAATACAACGACCACAAGCAGGCTATCGCTCAGACCGGTGTATTGTTCAATCAGGGGTGCCCATTCTTGTCCATAGAAGTTCCAGCCGGCCAGAGCGCCAACCGCGATCCCGGCAAGCAAAAGGCCGGAGAACAAAGACCTGATCCAAGAGCCCATGAGAATGCCCCTCGACATCCCGCACGCCCGATTGTGGTTACTGGCGTTCGGCACACCCAAAGGGGCGTACCCCATCCGAAACCATCGGGCCATTTCAATCGTTAACAGAGGTTAAGGTAATACGTCTATGCGGCCTCGTCAAAGGCCGCCTGAGCTTGTACCGAAAATTTATATAGGCCTCTAAACTGCTGAAAGAATTAGTGAAAGCTTGTTTCGTGGCAAGGGGGTGAGTCAACGGGTATATCCCCTCATCCGCTGTCTCGGAGGAATCGTTCTCTCAGCGGTTGTACCTTGCCCGGCAGATCCCAACCGCTTCGGCGGGTGGCACATCAGCCAATGACCGTCCCACAGGGATCTGTCGGATCCGTCTTGGACTTGCCAGGGCCACGGCGTAATGTGGCTCCCATGACATTGCATCTCATCAAACTATGCGTCGGGATTGAACGTGTCGAGGATTTGCGTGAACGGCAGCAGGCGCGACTCGACGACAAGAAAGCGAATGGCGAACCTCCGGAGTTATTGCACATTACGCGCATGACGCCCCGCCGGCAGGACGAGCTGCTGGATGGCGGCTCGCTTTATTGGGTGATCAAGCTGTCTACTCGAGTCCGGCAACGCATTATCGGACTTCGACCTTATAGCGATCGCCGGGGTGTCAAACGTTGCGCTATCGTGCTGGACCCCAAATTGGTCTTGACCGTGCCCAAGCGTCGACGCCCGTTTCAAGGATGGCGCTATCTCAAGCCGCAAGATGCCCCTGACGATTTACCGAACAGCCGAACCAAGGCAGGCGCGCACATACCTCCGGAGTTAAGAGCTGAACTCATGGAATTGGGTCTGCTGTAACGTTGCAAACCATTGCCGATAATCGGGTCAACTGTGGATGACGACAGGGCCGAACAAATCACCGGCTGGTTCCCTTCTGGTTGCCGCGGCGGTCGCCGTCGCCGCTTTGGTCGGTGTGACATGGCTCGGGGGTGCCGGGGTCGGGGCTGCCGCTGGCGAGCCTTTTCAAGTCTGTCTATCTCAAGATATGGACCTGGTCGGCATTGCAGCGGGATCTTGTTGGCAGATTCATGAGCTCGGCAGCTTAATGGATAAGCCGATCAGCAAAAGCGCAGGGGTGCAGCTTGAACTCACAAGCCCGCAGACCATGACCGAGCGAGCCACGATTGTTTCTTGCCGGGACTATGTGCAGCGTGTCAAAGCGGGCTGGTACGCCATGACCAGTCGCGATATGGCCGTTGAAGGTTCGTTCAAGAGCACATGCGGTCTCATTTCGGCCGTCGCCTCGGCGCGTCAGGCGCGCATTTCATATTTGCGGCGCAGCGACGGCCTGGCCGATATCCATTTGTTGGGGGAGGAAATGTTGCCGTCGTTTGGCGGGGCGGCGGTGACAAAGCGGCCTCGGACGTTGGCCGAGATGGCAAGGGATGGCGATTGCGAGATCCTTGAAGCCAGCCGTCGAACGTTGCGACTGTCCTATGACAATACGATTGTTGTCTATCGGCTGCTGGCGGTGGCGGATTTCGACGGGGATGGCTATGAGGATATGCTCGTGACCGAGGGCGTTCGGGCCGAAGGCGGCACGGCGCAATTTTCAGATGTGATTGGGCTGACGCGACGAAGCCTGCGCAGCCGCTATGAGCTCATTGTGATCGAGGGGTTGCACCCCTAATCAGCGGCTATCCTCAAACCAAAGGATCCCCCCCCGATTTCGACGGTAGGATTTCTCGGTTGTCGATCAGTCTCGTGGTGCCCAGCCACACAGCGCCCAATATTCTTGCCGGGCGTTCCAATCGATCGATCGGCTCGAGGGTGTCCGCGTCGCGTACCTCCAGATAGTCCATACCATCGAAACCAATGCCGGTCAGCTTTGACTTGGCCAGCGCGACCTGCGCCGCGATGCCGGACCCTTGAGCGATTTCATCCGCCGTATCGCGCAATATCCGGTTGAGTTGAGCGGCCACGCCGCGCTGCTCGGGCGTCAAATATTGATTGCGCGACGAGATGGCGAGACCGTCCGGCTCGCGCTTTGTCGGCCCCGATAAAATTGTTACGGCAATGTCGAGATCGCGCACCAGACGCCGAATAACCAAAAGCTGCTGGTAATCTTTTTCGCCGAACACGGCAATATCGGGGGTGGTTTGCAGCAGCAGTTTTGTCACGATTGTGGTCACACCATCAAACAGACGGGGCCGTGTGGCAGCGCATAAATCTCGAGTGAGATCGTCCACATGGATGGTCGTGGCAAAGCCCTCGCCATACATCTCATCGGCGGAGGGAAGAAACACCAAGTCCGCTTGGACCGCCGCCAACTTGGCCACATCCGCGTCCTGTTCCCTGGGATAGCGGTCAAAGTCTTCATGGGGCGAGAATTGCTTGGAATTGACGAAAATACTGACGATCAGCCGGTCGGCATTGTCTTTTGCAATTTGTGCAAGGGAAATATGCCCATCGTGTAAGGCGCCCATTGTCGGGACCAGTCCGATGGTCTGGCCGGCGCGCCGCCATTGCCCGGTGTGGCCGCGCAATTGCTTGACGGTTCGCACGATAATGGGACGGAGAGCGTCTGGGGAGTTTGCCATGGAACTCGAGCGGTTTATGTAAAGGATCAAAGAAGAACACAATTCCGTGCCGATATGGCGCGCAACTTAGAGCATTTCCAAGATTAATTGAATCATGAAAACGCTCTAAGTCCTAGTTTGGTCGCGTTCTCGGACGGAAAACCGGGCCCACTTTTCCTGAAAACGCTCTAGCGGGTCAATTCGATACTTTCCAGTTTTAGCAGAAAAAAGCCGACGGGCGGCCCCGCGGCCCAGCGGTCAATTCCGGGAATACGGGATCCGATCAGGGGGATGGGGTCTACACTGATCGCTGGTGGACTTCTTGTGGGACGGGGCGAGGGGTTAACTCAGCCGATTCCGGTTCAAGGATGGCGACGGACAGAGCGCCGAAAGTCAATACGCCCGCCAAAGCGGCCAACACAATGATTTTCGTCAGGCTCTGCATGGCCACATAAATCCATATTCACTGTCTGTATTGTGTGATCCTATCCTTGAGGACAGCAATGAATTTATGGTTACTCAAGTGTTACGCGGCTATAAACCATTATGAACTAAGACTTAATGGCTTGAATGGCATAATAAGCGAGAGCTTCGCCGTTTAGACTGCGGATCTCCTGGAACGGGCATTTGAATTGCATAGGGTAGGTAATAGGTTGTTGAGACAGCCGGAATGTGGGTCCGGTGGGCGGCACTGCCGCCTTGACTCAGTAGTGTAGCTCCCACAGAGTAGTCGTGATGGAGATGGAGCAAGTTAAAACAAAAAAGTTCTCTGATCCTAAGGGGTTGGAGGGGGTTACTAAGTCACCCTCTGAACGTTGTGCCAAAGTTATCTGTTTGGGTAACGAGAAGGGCGGGTCCGGTAAGTCCACAACGGCCATGCATATAATTGTGGCCCTGCTGAAAATCGGCAAACGGGTCAGTGTCATAGATCTGGATACGCGGCAGAAAAGTCTGACTCGCTATATCGAGAACCGGCGCGAATGGAAATCACGGCACGACGCTGGATTGGAAATTCCAGATTTGAGACCTTTTGAGCTCAGTGATCTTGATCGTCGCAGCGAAGCCGCATTGGACGAAAAGCGCCGTTTTGAGACGTTGCTCGACGAACTTCGCTACACGTGTGATTTTATCGTAATCGACAGTCCGGGTGCCGATACCAACTTGTCGCGGCTTGGGCACGCCGCCGCCGACGTGATCATTACCCCTCTAAACGATAGTTTCGTCGATCTCGATCTGATCGCACGGATTGATCCGGACACATTCGAAATCTTGGGACCCAGCCTATACAGCGAAATGATATGGGATAGCCGCAAGCGTCGGGCACTGGCCGATCGTGTGTCGATCGATTGGGTGCTCATGCGCAATCGACTATCGTCTCTCGATGCGAAAAACAAACGCCGCGTCAACGATGTATTGGACAAACTGGCGCCCCGGACGGGGTTCCGCATGGCGCCGGGTTTTTCCGAACGTGTGATATATCGAGAACTTTTCCCGATGGGTCTGACTTTGCTTGATATTTCCGATCCCGACAACAAAATGCAAATGACCATGAGTCATGTTGCGGCGCGCCAGGAACTCAGGGATTTGATGCTTACGCTGAATTTGCCCGGATTGGAGCTTGCCGCCGCAGCCTTTTGAACGGTGCGGTTATGGCACGAAAGAGAAAGACCGGCGGCAAGGCCCCGGTTCCGTCATCAACGGAAAGCAAGTCATCGGTGCTTGGCAAGAGCGACCGAGATGACACAAGCGCGTTTCTCCAGCGGGTCGCCCAAACCCCTGTGCGCGTCGGGATCGGGTCGAAAGGACGTCTGATATTCGCGCTCGATGCGACCATGAGCAGAGAGCCCACGTGGGATGCCGCTTGTGCGATCCAGGGGGCAATGTTCAACGAAACGGCGGCGATCGGCGGTCTTGGCGTGCAGCTCGTCTATTTTCGGGGGTTTCGTGAGTTTCACGCGAGTCCCTGGGCGTCCGATCCCAACACGCTTCTTAACAATATGACCGGCATTCAATGCCGGGCAGGGCATACTCAAATTGAGCGCGTGCTGGGGCACGCCTTGCATGAAACGAAACAGCAAGGGGTCAACGCCCTTGTCTATGTGGGTGATTGCTTTGAAGAAGACATTGATGGGGTTTGTGCGGTGGCCGGTGAGTTGGGACTTTCCGGTGTGCCGGCGTTTATGTTTCAAGAGGGACGAGATCCGATTGCCGAGAGAGCCTATCGGGAAATAGCAAGATTGACCGGTGGGGCGTATTGCAATTTCAGTCAAGCCTCGGCAAAAGCGCTGCGCGATCTGTTGAGCGCTGTGGCCGTCTATGCGGCGGGTGGACGCAAAGCACTGGCGGACTATGGTAAGGAAAAGGGCGGCGAGGTTTTGCTGCTGGCGAAACAAGTAAGATAAGGCGCCACAACGAAGTGCGCTCAACAATCGACTGATTCCGATGACTTGGCTTATTTTTGGCGGACTCCTTTTCTTTGCCGGCTTCTTGCTGTTGCAGACCTTTGTCAGTACCAATCCCAAAACCCTGGCGAACTTTATCCGCTATTTAGCTGCGGCCGTGCTGATTTTGCTGTCTATTCCTGTCGCGTGGCGCGCCGGGGTGGCGATGGCGGCCCCGCTGGTCGCTATGGCTCTGATGATTTTGGGTTGGCGCGGCGGCGCGATGCCGTTGTCTATGGGCGGTCTCGGCCGTGCCTTTGGCCGGGCGCGAAAATCACCGGGCCAGACGTCGGAAATCCATACGGAGACGCTCCACGTGACCTTGGATCATGACACGGGCCAGATGGATGGCCAGGTTGTGACCGGCCAGCATCGCGGTGGCAAGCTCAGCGCGTTGGGTATTGACGAGCTTCTAGACCTCTTGACGACCTGCCGGGCAACGGATCCCGATGCGGCGGCCCTGCTTGAAACCTATTTAGAACGGCACCGCAGCGACGAGCTGGACGGCACCGCCTACCAAAACGGCTTCGCTGATGATCGGCAAAATTCGTCCGGACAGACCGGGGCACAAACCGGGGCTATGTCGTCGCAAGAAGCCTATGCCGTTTTGGGTCTGGAACCGGGCGCGTCGGATCAGGACATCGTCAACGCCTATCGACATTTGATGAAAAAGCTCCATCCCGACCAAGGCGGAAGTAATTATTTGGCAGGCAAGATCAATCGGGCCAAGGAAGTTCTGTTGGACAAATAGGCGATGAAATCAACGGCGGCGGTGGATTAGGGCCCTTCCGGTTTTGATAGAATCAAAACCGGACCCTAAGTTATTGTTTTGTCGTGTTTCCGGACGGAAAACCGGCACCCACTTTTCCTGGAAACACTCAATGTAGTGACCGAGACCCGATCTGACAGTCCTGGAAAAGACGGCGACAAGGTCAACGCGATCCTCGCCACGGCCGATTGAACTTCCGCCTCCTGCTCAGATGGTTCAGGAAGTTTTTACGCCTTTTTCTGTTCGCCCTTTTCAACTTGCAAAAGTCAAAACAGTCTCAGATTAAAACCAGATGGATGCCAATACCGACTTATTAACGGCCGACTCGTTATCCAGGTAGCAGACTGTTGCACTACCCGTCTTCAACGCCCCCGACGGGGTGTACTCGGCGCCCGACCGGGCGTACTGGTGGGCACGGATTCTACTCGATTCCTGACATCCATGCCCCCTTCCGTCAGGGCCTCAATCGTCGAGCGCGGGATACTTCCTATTGGCGCAAGGCCCGTACCGTCCTGACTCGCACCGCCGACGGCGCTGGGAATTTTGCACCAGTCGTCGCCTTTATTATCTACAACGATCGTGCCACCCGCATTGTCACACGCTTCCTTGCAATCTTTAGCCGGGTTACATCGGACCAACCACGCCTGGGCTTCCAGCGTACTCAAAAAAAATGAAAGGACCACGATGCTGGAAGAACTAGAAAACCTAGTACTGGTTTTTTCATATCATTCAACGTCCCAATGTTTGCCAAATCAGATTACCCACATTCAGCGGTCATCTGCATCAAAAGTCTGGTGTTGCGGCGTACTCGCGCGCAATCTGTGCTGGACGGGACTTAGGGTGTCGTCGGATATCGTCTCCCCCGCCACCACACAACCTAAAATTAGCGTAAAGGTGTGTTGCGTTCAAGATCCATTTCCCGCTGGGGTCCTGACCCTAGGCCGCGAGGGCGAATAAGTAATGTCCGCTCACGGCGACAACCCAGACATATGACCCATGATCAACCGACGACCGCACACTACCGATGAGCGGACATTAAAGCTCTATTGGTTGAAGGTCTTATCTGGGCCCAGGCTGCGTAAAAACGTCTACTGTGCTATGATTCTCCCATCCTTTGGCGGGAGGGTTTGATGACACGTTTTGTTGTGGGCGTAGATCGCGGGCAAGTAACACGAGCGGTGTGCGAATTTGACAAAATCGAATTTAAGGGAACAGGTCATGAAAATCTTTGTCTTTACCACGCTATTTTTCTCCTTGGTGGCTATGTCTGCAAATTCGGCAGAGCCAGAACAGTATAGCATCCACTGCCCTTCATTGTCCGAAGCGAAGTCTGGAACTTACAATCCAATATTTAGTGATATATCTTACAACTATGGAATAGACCAACAAGAAATGATATCTCAATTGAATCGCCTCGACAGGGCATATATTAATGAAAGTCGTGCTGGTTTTTTTGGCTGTAGCTATCAAGGTCCCGATTCCAGTGGATCTTTCTTACTTTCAACAGGTCATTCGTGCGCGGCGGAGTCAGGAACATGGGAGCGAATTAGTGAGCCTATCCGGATCGAGTTCCTAGGTGATTTTATCGAGATGGATGATACCATCCTCGAAGTGTGTATAGCAGAGGACAAAAGTATTTGTGTTGCAACTTGTAGTGCAGATTAGAGTGTTTCCGTCCGGAAACACGACAAAACAATAACTTAGGGTCCGGTTTTGATTCTATCAAAACCGGAAGGACCCTAGGCCGCGAGAGCGGATAACATGTCCCTGTCGGGACGATGGCGCTGGCGAGACCGGCTGCGGTTTGCGATGCCCAACAAGGGTAAACGTGTTTTCAACATTGATCCGCCAACGTCCTCCAACGCCATCATGCAGAGGGTACAGCCCCTACTGCGGAGAGAACAGTGAACCCGGCAGGACAGCATGGAGAGATTGACATCCAATCCCGAGTTAGAGAACAGCCTCAGCCAATAGGGGACAATCTACAAATCGCCAATTCACATTCAATTTACATGCATGTCGCGTAGTCAACCGATATAATCGGACTAATATAGGATGTCTCTTCCCAAAACCGTCCGGTTATCGACACTTCGCCCTGGCATGTAATTCGCGAGATGGTAACAACTCCGATAGTGTTGGTGAACTCATCTGAGCAATTATCAGTGATTTGGTAAACATAGGTGTTGTAGGTGGGATTCGGCGTCTCACCATCATAATCTTTAGTAATGCGTCCGCGAAAGGTGACCAACGTCCCATCCGTGAGAGTGTCGTCTAACCACCGGTTCCAGATGCTGCATATCGGCTCGGCTGCCGCTTCGGTCCACGCCGCTTCGCTCACGAGTGCTATCACCAAGGACGCCATCGCCAACATGGTCTGGCGACCTTTCGATCGAACAGCTCCACACAATGAAATGCAGATGGTGTGAACAAGTGCCATTACGATCTCCTTTTGTGATGCGGATCAAAGCGACCGAAAACAATCCCTAGGAAATGATCAGAAATTATAGCATCGGGATGAGGATTGCCACAAGATCACCATTTTAGTTATGCAAGTGTACATCGACGAGATTCGGAAAATCGCTATTCTGAAATCCACGGCAATGCCCGCTTTGAGTCACAAAGCGGGCACAATTGGATAGTATTGCACACGCCTGCTAACAGCCTCGGCTACACCCAGACGTATGACCCATGATCAACCGACGACCGCACACTACCGATGAGCGGACATTAAAGCTCTATTGGTCGAAGGTCTTCTCTGGGCCGATTTCGGAAGTTCGACATGAGACAGTGTGTGTGCGATTTGGTTTCACCCCGTATTAGATCACCCCGAGGTGTCCAGTTGG
>SMXP01000104.1 GCA_004356335.1 Alphaproteobacteria bacterium
CCGGCCACCATTTCCGGATTGATGAGTCGGTCTTGCGTACCGAAATGGCCGAGCACATCGCCCTTAAGGGAGGCGACTTCCTCCGCCGTTTTTTCCACGTTGCCGTAATAGATAATTGTGGCATCTACCGGATTGAGAATACTTGCGTTAAGCGACCAACCGCCGCCAAAGCAAAAGCCATGAGTGGCCACTTTGCCGGTCGACCGTTCGTCCGTTTTAAGCCAGTCAATCCAGGCGCTGACCGTGGCGTCGCTGACGTCCCTTTGTTCGAACACGGCGTTTCTGGCGGCCAATGCTTCTGGAACTGTGGTCGCCACTTTGCCTTTGTAAAGATCGATGGCCAGGGTAAGGAAGCCTTCCTTGGCGTATTCGGCGGCGACTGCCTTTATCTCGTCTTTGAGGCCCCACCATTCATGAATCAACATGATGGCCGGCGCCGGAATCGCGTCCGGCACGGCCAAATAGGCGGTCACATTGTCGCCGTTGGGCAAGGCCGTCGTGACGGTCTCTAAAGATGCGGCCACCTCTTGGGAAAACGCCGGATTGGCGAGAATGGTGGCAAGCGGCAGGCTCGCAACGCCTTTGAGCAGGGCCCGCCGGTTCGGATTGATCTGCGAGAACTCATTCATGACTACCCTCGATGTTTGGTTGAAACCCGGCGTCATTCAAGCATGTTTTCCGCCGCTTGACCATATAACCAAGCGGTCGCCTTAGTTTTGCCCACCAGAGGCGCGCACCCCGCCACACCGAATGCGAAACACATAAACCCCCGTATTCTCGGTGGCGTTCACCAGATTGTGACCGCGGTTTTGGCACATATGGGGAATGTCGAGGACGGAGAGGGGGTCTGTGGCCAAGACGGTCAGCTCGTCCCCCTGAGACAGTTGAGATAAAGCCTTTTCCGCCTTCAATGCGGGCAGCGGACAGGTTAAACCTGTTGTATCCACAGTCGTCGTCATGGGCGGCTTGGCGTCTCTTGTTGCTTCATGTTTCGTTTCTCGACTTTGCGAGAGGTTGTCCTAAAGTGCAAGCGGGATTCCATAGAGGAGTGGTGTATGGGTTTTTTTGACCGTCTTTGGCGAAATGTTATTTTCATAAGCGCCGCCTTGCGCACTCTCCGTCGCCTCAGAAACAATACGCCTAACTCGACCTTCACAACTGCCGACTATATTCGGGAGTGGGCGGCACAACGGCCCAATCATGTCGCCATCTATTTTGAAAATCGCACCGTTACATACAAGGAATGGGACAACGCCGCCAACCGATATGCCCGGTGGGCGGTGGATCACGGCGTTAAAAAAGGCGATGTGGTGGCGTTGCTTATGGAGAACCGGCCGGAATTCTTGTTTGCCTGGGTCGGTCTGGCAAGAATTGGGGCGATCTCGGCCTTGATCAACACGAATTTGCATTCCCAGACATTGGCCCATTGTCTTATTACGGCCAAACCCAAACATCTGATTCTGGGTGCGGAATGCGCCGAAAATTATATCAGTGCCGCGGCCCATGTGAATTTTCACTTGCCGGTATGGGTGGAGGGCGGCGCGCTTGACGGCGCGCGCGATTTAAGTTCAGAGATTTCGGCCCAATCAAGCGACAGCTTGCCTTACAGCATAGCCGGTGGTTTTACCGCTAAAGAGACGTGCTTTTACATTTTTACCAGCGGCACGACGGGGCGTCCCAAGGCAGCGCGGCTGACGCATTATCGCGTCATCAATATCATGAATGCCTTTTCGGCGGCGGCCGGCGCGAAATCATCAGACCGGATTTACATTGCCATGCCGCTTTATCATTCAGCGGGTGGTGTGGCAGGGCTGGGGACCACGCTTACGGTGGGCGGTTCGATCATTATTCGGCGGCAATTTTCCGTCGCCGCTTTTTGGGATGATTGCGTCGATTATGAAGCCACTATGTTCCAATATATTGGCGAAATATGCCGCTATTTGCTCAATTATCCGCAGACGACGTCAGAGCGGCGGCACAAAATCCGCGTTTGTGTGGGCAATGGATTGCGCCCCGATATTTGGCAGGATTTCAAAGAGCGGTTCAGGATACCCAAAATTTTGGAATTTTACGGCGCCACGGAAGGCAACGTTTTGCTTTTCAATTTCGACGGCAAACCGGGCGCAATCGGTCGCGTGCCGGGTTTTCTGCGTCAGCGATACCGATTTGCCCTGGTTAAATTCGATGTCGAAGCCGAGCTGCCAATTCGCGACGAAAATGGTTTTTGTATCGAAGCCGACATTGGTGAGGTCGGCGAATGTTTAGGTGAGATTAACGAACAGCCACGCTCGACCTTCGAGGGGTATTCCAGCGAAGACCAAACCCAAGACAAGAAGTTAACCCATGTATTCAAGCCGGGAGACGCTTGGTTCAGCACAGGCGATCTCATGACGAAGGATAAGGGCGGCTATTTTTATTTCGTCGATCGCGTTGGCGATACCTTCCGTTGGAAGGGGGAAAATGTATCGACAAGTGAAGTTTCCGAAGTTCTAACCGTATTCGACGGCGTAAAGGAAGCGAACGTCTATGGCGTTCATATCCCCCATACGGATGGCCGGGCAGGCATGGCAGCGCTTGTTGTCGAAGATGGTTTTGATCTTGCGGCCTTTTATGAATATATTTCTACGGAGCTTCCCAGTTTTTCCCAGCCGCTATTCTTACGCCTTCAGACAGAAATCCACGTTACGGAGACATTCAAGCAGCGCAAAGTGGATTTGGTGAAGCAAGGATTTGATCCCTCGCGCATTGCCGACCCGCTGTACTTTCTTCATCTTCAAAAAAGCGGTTATGTGCCGATGGACGACACTTTGTTCAAGCAAATATGCGCCGGCGCGTTCCGGTTCTAGAGCGCATTCAGGAGTGAAGACCGTCCTTGCCAAGGTCAATCGATCCGGTGGATCGATTGAAGGGATGAACGGACCCGGTTTTCCGTCCGAATGTGCTCTAAGCCGGATCAACGCGGAATGTCGCTCTTGGAAAATGTACCACCACTTGCCCGACGCGTTCGTCAGTGCGGCGTATGGCAATGTGCTGTGCGGACAGAGAGACGATCTCACCCGCTACGGGATCCTTGCCGTAATCGGTCGGTGTGACGGTGACCCGGTCACCCGGCTTGCGGCCATTGGGATCGTGCGGGTCGGCGGTCACGGGGGTTTCCGGTTCGGCATCTCGAGCCTTGTCCAGGGCCTCGTCGGCCTCGATCTCTTGTCTCTGGCCGTGGCCCAGAGCTTTCATATTGTCGGCCCAGCGGCTGACATGGGGAAATTCCGCCAGAAGTTCGGCAGCGATATCGGGAACGGCCGCCCGCAACAGCCACACATTCATATAGCAATTGATGTCGGCGAGACCCGGATTATCACCCATCACCCAGGGTTTACCGTCGCTCAGATGATCTTCGATCCATCCAATAAATGTGCGGCATTGGTCGCGCATTTGCGGTTCCGCGCGCTTCATGGCATCGGTATCGAAAGTCGTGACGCCGGCCAAGGCGGCGCGATCCTTTTTGAATTCCTCCGGCAGCCGATCCGCGATATTGCCGAACACAAGGGTGCGGGTGACTTGAAAAAATTCTCCGTCGGACCATTTGCCGAGCGCGAAGGGCATGCCGTGGCGGCCGCCGGGAAAGATTGTCGGCTCGGGAAATCGCCGCTCCAATTCACGTATGATCATGGCCGTGTCGCAATAAATGTCGGCGCCGATTTGCATGTTAGGCGTGCGCCGATAGCCGCCGGTTAACGGCATGAGTTTTGGTTTGGGCAGGATTCTCGGCACTTGCACCGAGCGCCAGGCCAGCCGTTTCATGCCCAGCGCACAGCGTGCCTTTTCGGCATAAGGCGAGTTATCGTAATGGTGAAGAATGATCTCGTGCGATTGAGGGGCCATGGCGGTAACTCCTTATAAATGGCTATAATTGGGGAGCTGTAAAGACGTGGGTAACGACGGATCTTATAGACCGGCGAGCCGTTCGGCCAGCACGGCGGTGGGTTTGTTCTTGCTATAGTCAGCGAAAAGGGCAAGCGCAGCACGAGAGATTGCTTATGGCACAGGCCACAACCGGCGAAATTCTTGATTTTTGGTTCGTCGCAACGGGACGGGGCAAATGGTTCAAGAAGGACCCGGCCTTCGATCGAGCCATCAAGGAACGATTTGAGGCGACCGCGCAAGCGCGTGCCGAAGAATTGCAGCGCAGA
Source organism: Alphaproteobacteria bacterium (assembly GCA_004356335.1). Lineage (GTDB taxonomy): Bacteria > Pseudomonadota > Alphaproteobacteria > SMXP01 > SMXP01 > SMXP01. The sequence continues at coordinate 4,191 of SMXP01000104.1, forward strand.
GGGTGGTCGGCATGGGAGACCAACCCTAAGGGCACTCTGGCGCTTGTTCTCCTGCTCGATCAGTTTCCGCGCAACATGTACCGCGACGAGCCCGGTTCCTTTGCTTGGGGCGATTTGGTGCTTGCTGTCGCGAAAAGGGCAATCGACAACGGGTACGATATGGACACGCTGATCGAAAGCCGGTCATTTTTCTATATGCCCTTTATGCATAGTGAAGATTTGGCCGATCAAGACCGTTGCTGCGAGCTTACCTCGACACGGCTCAATCAGGAAGCCACCGCCAAGTTTGCCCGGTTGCACCGCGACGTCATCGAACGGTTTGGCCGCTTTCCTCATCGCAATGAAATCTTGGGACGGAAAAGCACGCCGCAGGAGACCGCCTTTTTGGCAGAAGGCGGTTTTACACCGTGACAAGAATTGCCGCTCAACAGAGGAGCGTCAGCGCGTTTGGTACGATATCAAATCGTGCCGGAAGGTGACCAGGCGTTTCACCATCCATTTCGAGTAAGATATTATTTGTTCTGTCCGATGTCGCATATTCTGCGCTTACCATCCGTGCGCGACGCACTGTCACTTTGCGATGATTGACGTGGGTTCCCCTGTAAATCCTGAGGATATTCGACAAGACTTCCCACTTGGTGAGATCGCCCAGGATTACCACGTCGAAATACCCGTCATTGGGTTGCGCGTTGGGCGCCATACGCATGCCGCCGCCGGTATATTGCCCATTGCACAGACAAATAGTGTTTATGACCAAAGTTTGCGGCGATCCATGATCGATCACGAGGCGCACGGCCGTGTTTTTGTAGACTAAAGCATGGCGCAGGCTGTGCCAAAAAAACGCCATACGGCCGCCGACAAACTTCGCCGCGTGAGAGTCATTGACCGCGCGGGCGACGATTCCGCCAAGACCCAAGCTTGCGCTGTTGGCGAAATATTGCGTGGTTTCGACGCCGTCATGGTCTTGGAAAGTCATGCGGCCCAGGTCGATACGCTGCTCTGTTGCGTTTTTCAGGCGGGCAATCGCCTGATCAACGTTGCGGGGTATGTGGAATGTACGTCGGAAATCACCGCCGGTGGCAGCCGGGATGAG
>SMXP01000002.1 GCA_004356335.1 Alphaproteobacteria bacterium
CGCCGGCTTGCCGCTTACCGGTACCGAAGTGGTCGGTTCGTCGCTCGACGACGCATCGCCGTCTTCCGGCCGAGATGGCTGCTTGCCTGCCAACAAATCTTTGATTTCTTCGCCGCTCAAGGTTTCATATTCCAACAAACCGCCGGCAATGACGTGCAATTGGTCCGTCTTTTCCTCCAAAATAGATCGCGCCTTGGCATAGCCTTCATCGACGATACGACGAATTTCGTTATCGATCCGCCGCGCGGTTTCCTCTGAAACATTCTGGGTCTGAGTTACCGAGTGGCCTAAGAAAATTTCTTGCTGGTTGTCGCCATAACTAAGCGGCCCCAGAGCCTCGCTTAGACCCCAACGGGTCACCATGGCACGGGCCAGTTTTGTTGCCTGCTCGATATCCGATGCCGCGCCTGAGGTTACCTGCTCTTTGCCGAAAATAATTTCTTCGGCTATGCGGCCGCCCATCATAATGGCCAGCCGCGCTTTTATTTGTTGCAGACTTAAAGATAGTTGATCCCTTTCGGGCAATTGCATCACCATGCCAAGCGCCTGTCCGCGCGGAATGATGGTCGCCTTATGGACCGGATCGGCACCGACCACGGTTAAAGCCACGAGCGCGTGACCGCCTTCATGGTAGGCCGTAAGTCGCTTTTCGTCCTCGGTCATGACCATAGAGCGCCGTTCGGCACCCATCATGATTTTGTCTTTGGCATCTTCGAATTCAAGCATGGTGACGAGACGCCGATTGCGCCGGGCCGCCAACAACGCCGATTCGTTCACAAGGTTGGCCAGATCGGCACCCGAAAAGCCCGGCGTGCCGCGTGCGATGGTGCGGGCGTTCACATCCGGCGCGGTGGGAACCTTGCGCATGTGAACCTTCAAGATCTTTTCGCGGCCAATAATGTCCGGGTTCGGAACGACAATCTGACGGTCGAACCGACCGGGTCTTAAGAGAGCCGGATCCAACACATCCGGACGGTTGGTCGCCGCAATCAGAATGACGCCTTCATTGGCCTCAAATCCGTCCATTTCGACCAGAAGCTGGTTCAGTGTCTGCTCGCGCTCATCATTACCGCCGCCAAGTCCTGCCCCACGATGGCGGCCGACCGCATCGATCTCGTCGATAAAGATGATGCAGGGGGCATTTTTCTTAGCTTGCTCAAACATGTCCCGAACGCGGCTGGCGCCGACACCGACAAACATTTCGACGAAATCGGAACCCGAAATCGTAAAGAAGGGAACGTTCGCTTCGCCGGCAATGGCGCGGGCCAGTAAGGTTTTGCCGGTGCCGGGAGGACCGATCAACAGCGCCCCTTTTGGAATCTTGCCGCCCAGGCGTTGAAACTTCATGGGATCTTTCAGAAAATCGACGATTTCCTGAAGTTCTTCTTTGGCTTCATCGACCCCGGCTACGTCGTCAAACGTCACCCGGCCTTGCCGTTCGGTCAGCAGCTTCGCTTTGGACTTGCCAAAACCCATGGCACGGCCGCCACCGGACTGCATCTGGCGCATGAAAAAGACCCAGACGCCGATCAACAGCAACATGGGGAACCAGGACACCAAGACGCCGAGCAGAGTCGGCACATTGTCGTCCAGCGGTTCGGCTTTGATATTGACGCCGCTATCATAAAGGCGCGGGACCAGCATGCTGTCGTTGGGCGGGGCGCGCGTGACAAAGGTTTTGCCATCCCGATACTGACCGGTTACGCGCTCTCCCTGGATCGTCACGTCGGTGACGGTGCCTTGATCCACCGCGCTCAAAAGTTCGGTATAGGTGATCTCTTGGGCCAAGTCGCGCTGCGGCGGCCCCTGGAAGAGCTGAAACAGCATGACCAACAAGATCACAATAATGCCCCAAAGTGCCAGATTTCTCAGGTTCATAAAGCGTTCAATCTCTTCAAATTACCAATTTAGCGGCTGATGACGGCAAGCCAACGACCAAGAATACCATCAAGACATAGGCACATTTGAATTTTTTACCACCCATCGTCCCGGTTCCCGGCCGAATGATCACGATTGCTCAAGACCAGCATTAACGTCTTTTCGGTTAACAAGACAACCACCTGGGGCCCCAATAAACTTGACGTCGAATCGAGCAGGCGCCGCCAAATCCCCGGGGAATAAAGCATTTTTGATGATTCCGAAGGGCGCCGCCGCCGCCAGTTCATCGCCCACCCATAAAGCCGGCAGGGTCGCGCGCACCTCATGGGGAAATCCGTGCGGCACCGCATGGGATAGCCGGTCGGGCCCCAGGGTTTGGTTGATTTGGCGCCATCCCGCCCGGCCGAGCGGCCGAACATCGCCGTTCCAATCGGGATTACGACCCCTTTGGTCCGGCGCAAGGGTGAGTTGAAACCGATTGTCCCAGGTCACTGTCTGACCAAAACCGATCTGCACTGTTTGATCGCGCTCGGCCAATCGCTGATTGAGGGCGCGTAATTCGCGCACGATCAAGAACCGGCCGTGACAATCCGGCGACAGGATACGGCACCCCGCCAATGTGCGCCCTCGGCCAAAACGAGTGTGGTCCGACCGGTCCGCCTGCATGGCGTCAAACAGCCTGACCAATCGATCATAGCGCGGCGGAAAGGCGGCACCGCCGATGGTCATAAGCAGACGACTTAGCGCCCGCAAGGCCAGCTCGTCGGACGCGGTGAAAAGTGCCGCGCCGTCGACCCTGACATAACCGGCGTCATGAAATACCGCTGCTTGCGCACACAGCGCATCCGTGGCGCGCGTCAAGGCGCTACGCGCCCGGGCCATATGTACTGCCGTCTGTGCCAGACGTTCCACCGTAATCCCCTCGGGCGCCAAAAGCGCCAAAGCCCGGCGCATGCGAACCCGGCCGTATTGCATGTCCTGATTGCTGGGGTCTTCGATCCAGGGATGGTCGAACGCCTTCAATGTGGCCATGACACGCTCACGCAACACGCCCAAGAGCGGCCGGACCAGGCGAATATGCCGCAAATCCGGTTGGGCTACCGGCAGATGCCCATCGCGCGCCATAGCGGCAAGGCCGTCGACGCCGCTGCCGCGCCCGAGACGTTGCAGGACGGTCTCCGCCTGGTCGTTAAGGGTATGGCCGGTGAGCACGGCGGTGATGCCATGATTCGCACAAAACTGACCAATCAAGCCATAACGGGCGTGCCTGGCCACCGCCTGAATGTTGCTGTTCGGCTTTGGGCCGTGCCACACCAGGGTTTCATGGCGAAGCCCTAGGGCCCCGGCCCAGGCGGCGACTTGGGCCGCTTCGCTTTTGGAATCGCTGCGCAGTCGATGATCGACGGTCACGACAATCGGTGCCGGATGACCTTGGCCGACCGCCCAACGAGCCGCCAACAGCATCAAGGCCGTACTATCGGGCCCGCCCGACACGGCCAATGCCCAATCATCAGGCAAGCCAAGATCGGTCACAAACATTTGGAATTCTTCAGGCGCAATCGGTAACGGCCCGGCACGCTCAGACATGGTCAATTGTCCAATTAGAGTGTTTCCAGGAAAAGCATGCCCCGGCGAAGGCCGGGGTGGATGCCGGTTTTCCGTCCGGAAACACGATAAAATTAGGATTCTAGAGCATTTTCATGAGTCAACTAATCTTGAAAATGCCCTAGCCGCACCCGGCTTTTGATTTTTCCACTGTGACCCGCTGAACGATCGCCTGGGATGCCCCGGGGAATCGTCTGTCGAGCTCGCTGAAAGTGGTACAGGCGGCATCGGTTTCCTGCAAAGCAGCCAGCGACATACCAAGCTTCAGAAGTGTATCCGCTCCCCGTGGATTGCTTGGATACTTGGCCAACCCGTCGGCAAAGGCCTGGCCGGCCTGCCGATAGGCGCCGCGCACGTAAAACGCCTCGCCCAACCAATATTGCGCTTCGCCGGCCAGCTGGTCATCGCCATATTCTTCGAGAAACTTGGAAAATGCGCTTTCCGCACCGGCGAAATCGCCCGCCATAAGCCTGGATTTGGCGGTTTCATAAAGCTCACCCGCCGTTCCGGGCAATTGACCGACGGGCAATGTACCGAGGGTTTGGGGGGCACCGGCGGTTTGAACGGTGGTATTGTAGCTTTGCGATCCAATTGTGACGTCGGACGGCCGCGGCACTGAGGTCACCATCGGGACACTGGAATCGAATGGGGCCACCCCGGGGGCTTGTCCCGCCGTGCTCAAGTTGGAAATTCCCAATGCTTGCTCCGCCGCGCCGAGACGAAAATTTGCATCCCTGGCAAGCACTTGGAGATTACGCTCCACTTGGCCCACGCGAAAACCGAGCTGTTCAATCTGTCCCGTGAGATGGCTGATGGATTCTTCCAGCTCGGTCAGGCGCACGGACAATCGCGCGGTCGCGGTCGAGTCGGCCGGCGCCGCTGGTATTTGAGAGCCGGTATTTCTGCGGCTGTAATTGGAATAAAGCTCACGCTGCACGTCCTGCAGATCTCTTTCCAGGCGCTCCAATTTGTGGTTGAGCGCTTGCATATCCGCCGTCTGAGACCAAGCAAGGGGCGTCGAGAACGTCAAACCGGCAATCAACGCCACCACGGCTAGAGCGTTTCCGAACGTAACAGACTCGCGAAAACGCTCTAAATCCTTGTTTGGTCGCCCATTCGGACGGAAAACCGGTGCCCACTTTTCCTGAATGCGCTTTAAAGATCGAATGATAAATAAGGACGAGGAAGTCATGTTCAATCCGTTCGAGCTTGAGACCTAGAGCGTTTCCGAACTTAACAGAATCGCGAAAACGCTCTAAGTCCTTGTTTGGTCGCATTTTCTTAACGCGAACCGGTGTCCACTTCGCTCGAAAATGCTCTAACAACAACCAGCTGACCTTATACCAAAGATGGTCAAAATTGAGGCGCCCGCTCATGGGCCGATCTGCCGGCAAAACGATGCCGGGCGGCGGCTAGAGCGTTTCCGGTTTTGATGGAATCAAAACCTGACCCCTAAGACGCGGCCCCGCCGGTCACCACCGTCATACCCCGGCGATTTTGAGCCCAGGCATCTTGGTTGGAACCGAGCACGGCCGGTCGTTCCTTGCCGTAGGAAATCGTTGTGATCCGCGACGGATTGATACCCAGACTCACGAGATAATCCTTGGCCGCGTTGGCCCGTCGGGCGCCCAGGGCCAGGTTATATTCCCGGGTTCCCCGTTCATCGCAATGGCCCTCGATGGTCACCGTGACGTTGGAATAGGACTTCAACCACGCCGCCTGCCGCTCCAATGTGGCCTGGGCGGCCGGTCTGAGATTGTATCTGTCATAATCGAACAGAACCCGGTTGCCGACATTGACTTCAAGGTCGCCGATCGACCCGGGAAGAACCTCTCTATCACCGGTTACCCTATCGGTCGCTATCGACGACGCACAGGCCGCCAGCAACAACAAGGCCGTTCCAAGGCCCACATATTTCGCCGCAATTTTAGTTAGGCTCATCGCCGATCACTCCCCGCTGGAATTGCTCATCACTATACGAACAATCCGTAAATTATTCGTAGATAAATCCCCAGACACAGCCGCCGCAATAAAATGGCCGCCGGCGCCAAATTTGTGCCCTTGAGTCTAGAGCACGTTGACAAAAGATGGAATCCCTAACGTACTCTAAGTCTTTGTTTGGTCGCCCATTCGGACGGAAAACCGGGTCCACTTTTCCTGAATGGGCTCTAACCGCCGGGTTCTAGCGGATCAAGGGAGACCACGCCGGATCCGAAGCGTCGCCGGTCGTAATAAGTTGACG
>SMXP01000105.1 GCA_004356335.1 Alphaproteobacteria bacterium
AAACACTGGAACAACTCGACGAAGTGTGTCGGCGCTTGGGCCGGGAGGCTTAGAGCCCATTCAGGAAAAGTGGGTGCCGGTTTTCCGTCCGAATGGGCGACAAAACAAAGTTAGAGCCCATTCAGGAAAAGCATGCCCCGGCGAAGGCCGGAATGGCCCCGGTTTTCCGTCCGAATGGGCGGCAAAACAAAGACTTAGAGTACGTTAGCGATTCCATCTTTTGTGAACGTGCTCTAGTATTTCGGGGATGGCGGGTTGTGGTCTTTTTCTTTAATGCCGTCATTGCCATCTATAACCATATAAAGACGTAGGAAAAGGATTGATGGAGATTGACCTGACGGGTGGCATGGCCGGCAATGGTGCGGTCGGCGCTCAAGATCTCATAAAGGAAAGCTCGACGGCTACTTTCGTTGCCGACGTGGTCGAAGCTTCCCAGGACGTCCCCGTCATCGTTGACTTCTGGGCGCCGTGGTGCGGCCCGTGCAAGCAGCTTACGCCCCTATTGGAAAGCGCCGTGCGCCAAGCCCAAGGCATGGTCAAGATGGTCAAGATCAATATTGACGACAATCCCGAGATCGCCCAACAGCTGAGGGTACAATCGATCCCCGCGGTGTTTGCCTTTCGTAACGGCCAGCCGGTCGATGGTTTCATGGGCGTCCAACCGGAAAGCCAGGTGAAATCTTTCGTCCAACGCCTGACCGGCGCTCAAGGCCCGTCACCGGTGGAACAAGCGCTCGAGCATGGCAAAGCGGCCTTGGAGGCGACTGATTTTGGCACCGCGGCCCAAGCATTTAGCCAAGCGATCGAAGCCGATCCGGCCAATATCCAAGCCATCGCCGGCCTGGCAAAATGTTTCCTTGCCGATAATAACCTTGAGCGGGCGCAGCAAGTGCTCGACACGGCGCCGGCCGGCGCCCATCATGCCGATCTCGACAGCGCGCGGGCCACACTGGAATTGGCGCGTCAGGCAGCGGAAGCCGGTGATGTCGCTTCACTCAAAGCGAAAGTCGCGGCCGATCCAAAAGATTTCCAAGCCCGTTTTGACCTTGCCGTCGCCCTTAACGTCGACGGCGATCGTCAAGGTGCGGTGGATCAACTTCTTGATATAATCGCGGCCGATCGGGAATGGAACGAACAGGCCGCGCGCAATCAACTTTTGAAGTTTTTTGAAGCTTACGGATCTCAGGATGAGATCACCCAGACCGGGCGGCGGCGCTTATCATCAATCTTGTTTTCGTAATGTTATGACAGATTTATCGCGATACCACACCACGGAAGATTTACCGCAAACCTTTCCGATCTTCCCACTTCCGCGCGCGCTTCTGTTGCCGCGAGGGCGATTGCCGCTGCAGATTTTTGAACCCCGTTATCTTGATATGGTGGACGACGCCCTAAGTTCGAAGCGTTTGATCGGTATGATCCAGCCTTGCGACATGGAACGCAATCCGGAAAATCCAGAGCTTTTTCCGGTGGGATGCATCGGCCGGATTACGGCGTTTAAGGAAACCAGAGATCAGCGCTATTACATTACGCTTACGGGTGTTTGCCGATATAGAATCAAGCAAGAGCTCGATTGCGTTACGCTTTATCGACAAGTGGCTGGAGATTTTTTGCCCTACCCGGAAGATTTATCGCCTGAAAATGAAAACGAAGACATAAACAGGCCTCAATTGATAAGCGCGCTTAAGACATATCTCGCGGCCCGGCAAATGAATACGGATTGGGCGTCGATCGAAAACGCGTCCAACGAAGGTTTGGTCAATTCGCTTTCCATTATCGGCGATTTCGACGTCGGGGAAAAACAGATGCTTTTGGAGGCGCCGACGCTTCCTAAACGCGCCGAAATTCTTATCGCATTGATCGAATTTGCCAATGCGCCAAGCACAGGGAGTGCGGATGCACCGCTCCAGTGAACCGATAACAGGAACTTCAAGCCATGACCGATGAACAGCAGCCGGCCGATTCAAACCAATCCAAAAGCAGCGAAATAAACCCGAAACTCCTGGAGATTCTTGTCTGCCCGGTCACCAAGGACGTGTTGATCTATAATGCGCAAGCGCAAGAGCTCATCAGCAAGTCGGCGCGATTGGCATACCCTATTCGCGACGGTATTCCGATCATGTTACCGGAAGAGGCGCGGCCCTTAAGCGACGATGAGGCGGGGGCTTGAGCACGTTCGTCGCTTTGGATATTTGTTATAGGGGCTGGCCCTTTAACAAACGCGGCAAGTCGCCGAGCGTACCCATAGCATGCTCCATAAAGAAGCGGCGTAGGGGCTTTAGTCGATTGACTATGCCAAGACCTAGATCGCGCACCACACGCACCGGGGTATGATCATTGGCAAACAGACGGTTGAGGCCGTCCGTGGCAAAGGCCAGGGTGACGTTATCGAAGCGCCGCCAACGTTGATAGCGTTCGAGCACGTTCATGGCACCCATATCAAGGCCCAGGCGTTTTGCGTCGACCAGCACTTCGGCCAATGCCGCCACGTCCTTGAGGCCCAAATTGAGACCTTGCCCGGCAATCGGATGCACGGCATGGGCGGCATCCCCGACAAGCGCCAAGCGCGGCTTGATGTAGTCATAGGCCAGACGCAGCCCCAATGGATAGGAAAAGCGCGGGCCGACCGGCCGCACATCGCCCAAATAGCAACCAAAGCGATTGCGGATCTGTTGCGCGAAAGCCGCTTGGTCAAGCGCCAGATAACTGGCCGCCAAGTCGGACCTTTCGGTCCATACCAGCGAACTGCGATTGCCCATTAACGGCAAGATGGCAAACGGTCCGGAGGGCAAGAAATATTCCTGAGCGATGCCGTGATGGGGCCGGTCATGTTCTACGGTCGACACCAATCCGTGTTGGTTATAGGTCCAGTTCAAGGTTTTGATTCCAGCCGCCGCACGGGTGCTTGAATTTTTGCCGTCGGCGGCAATACATAAATGGGCGTCGATATGTCGCTTATCCGACAACAAGACACGGACACGCGGGCCGTCATAATCGATGGCCGCAATTGTCATGGGCGCCAACACCTTCAGATTCGGAGCGGCGCCCGTAACCGTTTGAAGCGCCACCCGGTAATCTCGGTTTTCGATCATATAACCCAGGGGCTCGATATCTCCCGCTTGGGCCAGATCGTCCGGATCGAAATGGAGAATGTGTGGCGCGCTGCCGCCCCGTCGAAAGCGATCGGCCGCGCGCCCGTCCGATACCAAAATGTCTTGGATCGGTTGGGCGCAGGCGACCAAATGGGGCCACACGTCCAAGGCTTTGAGTAATTGAACCGAGGTATAGGCGAAAGCGGAGGCCCGGCCGTCAAAGGCCGGCTGCACACTTTCCGCTGGACTCTGCTTATCGACGACAATGACGCTCACGCCCGCCTTGTCCAGGGCCAAGCCCAATGGCAAGCCGATTATGCCACCGCCAATGATCACCACGTCACAGGCCAAATCGCTGTCGTTTGACAATTTCGTCATGGCTGTAAGGATCGGGCGCGCGACGACGAATGTCCAGGGTCACGGGACATGCTGCGCGTATTGGCCGCAACCCCAGCCTAGGGTCCGGTTTTGTATCCCCTGTTGAGTGCTTTCGTGCCCGGCGAAACGGTTAACGCGCGTTAACCAAATTCTTTGCCGAACCTGTCAAAATAAGCCACCACAGCAATAATTCGCGAGACAAAAAGATGGCCGTCACAAGCTACTCACGCAGCCATACGAAACGGCTTAAGGTGGTTTTGCCGCCCTATATGCGTGACGCTCTCAGTCGCGTAGGTCATGAAATCGCCGGCACTTCATTGGTTGCCGTCGGGCTGTTCTTGTTGTTTTCCCTCCTGAGCTTCAATGCCGGCGATCCCAGCCTGAACACCGCAACAAGCAGCACCCCGTCTAATTGGGTCGGGATACCCGGCGCATTGAGCGCCGATTTGCTGATGCAGATTTACGGCTTGGCCGCTTTCGCGTTTGTCACGCCGTTGCTGGTTTGGGGCGGCTCTTTATTATGGCGCGGCAGGTGGCAGCCCGGCCGCCGCGAGACGTGGCTGCGCGTTGGCATCTGGCCGCTGGCCGCCGTATTGTTGGCGGCCCCTTTGGCGGCTTTGCCGACGCCGGGGAGTTGGCCGCTTATGACGGGCTTGGGTGGTCTGGTCGGCGAGGCACTCACGGCCGGTGCCACAACCTTGCCCGCCCTTGGGTTCATAACACCCCAGGCTTATATGGGTTTGTTAAGCCTAGGGTTGGGTGTCATGGCCCTGTGTTATTGTTTGGGGATCCGCCGCCATCGACTGGGCGCGGCCCTTGATACGGTGAGCCTTTGGCTGTTTCTGCTGCGCGAAACCTGGCAGGTCTTGAAGGAACGCATGGGCCGGCAAAAATCACCGGACAGCCCCATGCCGTCATCGGTCTCTCGCCACGGTATGTTGGACCGTCTTTTTAGCCGGAAAAGACGTGTCGCCGAGGCCGCCGACTTGGCGCGCCGTACACCGCCGGTTGCCTCACGCGGGCCGCTATCGCGGTTCCGACTGAGGGACCGTCTTAAGGGCGGCAAACAATGGGATGAACAACAACAATCCGGGAGCGACTTGCGACAAAGCGAAGCAGCTAATCGCATTGTTCGCGATGCGAAAAAAATCAAAGTCGGCAGGCGCGAGGAATCCGAAGCCCAACCGGCTCTCGAACTCGAACCTTTGGAGGATTACCAATTACCGCCGCTCAGCTTGCTGGCAAAACCCAAGCCACGCAGCGCGGTCAGCGAAATCTCCGATGACGCCCTAGAGCAAAACGCGCGCATGCTTGAAAGCGTGTTGCAGGATTTTGGCGTGCGCGGCGAGATTATCCGCGTGCGGCCGGGCCCTGTGGTGACCCTTTATGAGTTGGAGCCGGCGGCCGGCGTAAAGTCATCTCGCGTCATTGGGCTTTCGGACGATATCGCGCGCTCCATGAGCGCCGTGTCGGCGCGTGTGGCGGTAATACCCGGTCGTAACGTGATCGGAATCGAGCTGCCCAATTTGCGGCGTGAAATTGTCTATCTGCGTGAACTTTTATCGTCTTCCGAATATGAAAGCGCCAGTTCCAAACTAACATTAGCGTTGGGCAAAAGTATTGGTGGCGAACCCGTCATGGCGGATCTGGCGAGCATGCCTCATTTGCTCATTGCGGGAACGACCGGTTCGGGCAAGTCGGTCGGCATTAATACTATGATCTTGTCATTGCTCTACCGATTGCCGCCGAGCCAATGCAAGCTCATTTTGATTGACCCTAAAATGCTCGAGCTCTCCGTCTACGAAGGCATTCCTCATCTTATTGCACCTGTTGTTACCGATCCGAAAAAAGCGATCGTTGCGCTCAAATGGGTGGTGCGTGAAATGGAAGATCGGTACAAGAAAATGTCAAAGCTCGGTGTGCGGAATATTATGGGCTACAATTCCCGTGTGGCCGAAGCAATTGAACAGGATGAACAGCTTGTGCGGACCGTGCAGACGGGTTTCGATTCGAATACCGGCCAGCCGATTTACGAACGGGAGGAGCTGCCACGAGAGGCCATGCCTTTCATTGTGGTCGTTGTCGACGAAATGGCCGATTTAATGATGATTGCCGGCAAGGACATCGAAGCGGCCGTTCAGCGCCTGGCGCAAATGGCGCGCGCGGCGGGCATCCATCTCATTACGGCGACACAGCGGCCGAGCGTTGATGTGATTACGGGAACGATCAAAGCCAACTTCCCGACCCGCATCAGCTTCCAAGTTACCTCGAAGATCGATAGCCGCACCATATTGGGCGAGCAAGGCGCCGAACAATTGTTGGGCCAGGGCGATATGCTTCATATGGCGAGTGGCGGCCGGATCCAGCGCATCCATGGACCACTCGTTACCGACGACGAGGTGGAAAAGATCGTTCGGTTCCTCAAGAAACAGGGCCGGCCCACCTATCTCGATGCGGTGCTTGAGGAAACCGACGGGGACGGCGCCGATATTTTACCGTTCAATCGATCCGGCGCACCGGAGACAGATGATCTCTACCGCGAAGCCATTGAGATTGTGGTGCGGGACGGTAGAGCCTCGACCAGCTATGTCCAGAGGCGTCTGCAAATCGGATACAATCGGGCGGCGCGGATTATCGAGCGCATGGAGGAGGAAGGCATTGTCTCGCCGCCCAATCATGCGGGCAAACGGGAAGTCTTGATCGGCGAGCACGCCGCGCCATAAGCTTATCCCCGGACAGCTTTTGAACCGGATGGCTGCTTCCTTGTTTTTGCCAAATTGACGCTGTATGACGGAGGCATGTGGACGCGCCGACATGTCGGGCAAATCGCCCTGATCTGTATGATTGGACTGGTTCTGGGGAGCCGGCAGCCCAGCGCTGCCTCGAATTTGGACCCGGAGGACATTGCGGACCTCAACCGGGTCAGCGCCTACCTTAACGATTTGGGGTCGCTCGAGGGCCAATTTATCCAGATCGCCTCAAACGGTGTCCAGGATTCCGGTACCTTCTATTTCCGCCGACCCGGCGGCCTTAGATTCGAATATGATGAGCCCAATCCCATATTGATTATAGCCAACAATAGCTGGGTGGTTCTCAACGACCGCAAGCTCAAAACGGTGGACCGGTTCCCCATCAGCGCCACACCGCTCAAATTGCTGCTCAAGAAACACATAGATCTGGCCAACGAAGCGAATATCGTGTCCGTCGAGCGCGAACCAGGCAGTCTGCTGATTACGGTACGCGAGGATAAGGGGCCCGCCCAAGGCCAGCTGACCATGATTTTCTCCGATCCCGCCCTTGAGCTGATGCAGTGGATCATCACCGACGCCCAGGGATTCACCACCACGATCGCCCTGCGCGACTTGCGGCGCGATACCAAGATCAGTCCGCGCCTGTTCCGAATCGATGAAGCCCAGCCGTTCCGCCGACGCTGACCGGGCGGCGGAATGCACGAGGCGGCGCCCGCCCTTCGCCCCTTTCCCGTCCGAATGGGCGACCTAGAGTGTTTCCAGGAAAAGTGGCCACCGGTTTCCGTCCGGAAACACGATAAAACAACAACTTAGGGTCAGGTTTTGATTCCATCAAAACCGGAAAAACCCTAATGAGAGATCACATCTAGCGAGACAGCCATCTTTTGCCCCGTCCTGAGATCATGTGCTCGATGATTTCGGGTTAAGTCCTTGATTCCAAAAGAACTGTTGCTTATTTACAACACTCAAGCTTATTAAGAAACAATTTGTAATTTTTCTGCGCTGTGCTACATTAATGTCACAGCAAGCGAGATTACGGTCAGATCGGCGTTGCCCCCCCCGCTTGCAGGTTTGACCCTCGCTTTGCGGCGTCGGAATATCCCCTCCCGGCGCAACGCGTATAACGCGTTTGAGCGCCTGGCTTCCCAAGGGCCGGGCGCTTCATTTTGTGCAACCCCTTGCTACCGACTTGAGCAAAAATGGCTTGCGCGGCTATGCCGCCGCGATATAACAGCCCGGTGTCCCCCGCGGCTTTTTGTCATTCGCGCCCTCATCGGGCCTATTGTGGGTACCATGACGTCATCCTCAACGGACAATTGGACGCCCAACGACGGCGATCTGGCAGAGATCATCGAAGAGCTGCCCACACTGATTGCCGTGCGCGATTTTGCCGGCAAATTGGCGCATGTGCCGTGGTTTAAGTCGATCGGAGACGAACTGGCCCCGGCCCATATTGATTTGGCCCGCGCCTATCTCAACGCGTTGGGCTTTCCCGAAGTGGACGTCGCCTTGGTTCCCGATTGGGATACCGCGCTGACTTTGGCGGAAAATCCCCATTGGGATAGCGCTGCTTGGGATGCCGAGGAAATGCTGCGGGCCGCCCTAAGCGCGGATGTCTTGGAACGGATACACGAACAAGCGCTGAGTGTCGTGCTCACTCATGTGTCGGCGAAGGCGGGCGCCGTCTTGGCCGAGTTGATACAAGATGTCGCAGCGCTTTGGGAACTTGACGACGAGGCTTTTCTCAATGCGGCGGCCGGCGCCGCTGTACAGGCTACCCACCAAGCCACCCTTGCCTTGGCCGCGGAAGCGGACGAGGATCATCCTTTCCTCTATAAGTTCAAACTTTTTGAGGTGGGGCGTTGGCCTATCGGCATCGTCGGGTCAACATTCAATTTATTTTAGGCATTAATCGGAGTTTGTCGTGAGTAGTATCAGGATCGCAACCTGGAACATTAACTCCGTCCGGATTCGGCTCGACCTCATCAAGAATTTCGATGAGACATATCGGCCCGACATCCTGTGTCTTCAAGAAACCAAATGTGCGGATGATCAGTTTCCCCTTAAGGCGTTTCGCGAGCTGGGCTTTGAGCATTTCGCAATCAATGGGCAAAAGGGATATCACGGCGTGGCCACTATTTCGCGCTTGCCATTGGCCACTACGCCAAAGATGGAATTCTGTAACAAAGGCCAGGCGCGGCATGTTGCGGCCATCGTCGCGGATGATATTGTTATTCACAATTTTTACGTGCCGGCAGGGGGCGATATTCCGGACCCGGATGAAAACGATAAATTCGCGCATAAATTGGACTTCTTAAAAGAAATGGCCGCCTGGTTCAAAAAGCGGAAAGGTAAGAAAAAAAACAAATATGTTCTGCTAGGCGATCTCAACATCGCCCCCCTTGAACACGATGTTTGGTCACACAAACAACTTTTGAAAGTGGTGAGCCACACACCTGTGGAAGTGGAGCATCTTGCGGAAGTTCAAAAATCTCATTCCTGGATCGACGTCGCGCGCCAACAGATGCCTGAGCCGGAAAAAATATTCACATGGTGGAGCTACCGTTCGCCCGATTGGACCAAGAACGATCGCGGCCGGCGACTGGATCACATCTGGGTTACGCCCGCCTTGGAAGGCCGCGCGCGGGATGTTGATATCGTGCGGCAGGCGCGCAGCTGGAAACGGCCGTCCGACCACGTCCCCGTTGTCATGACCCTTGATGTGTAATCGGATACAAGTTCAAGGCACCAAGCGATAGCCGCCCGTTTCGGTAACCAACAATTCGGCATTGGAGGGATCTTCCTCGATCTTCTGCCGCAAGCGATAAATATGCGTTTCCAAAGTGTGGGTCGTGACGCCGGAATTATAGCCCCACACCTCGTGTAACAGCACATCTCGGCTGACCACCCGGTCGCCCGCGCGATAGAGATATTTGAGGATGGCCGTCTCTTTTTCGGTTAGGCGTACCTTCTTTTCGTTTTCGTTTTCGAGCAGTTTCATGGCGGGTTTGAACGTGTAGGTGCCGATCTGAAATACCGCGTCTTCACTTTGCTCGTGACTGCGCAAATGGGCCCGAACCCGGGCCAGCAAGATACCGAAGCGGAACGGCTTGGCAACGTAATCGTTGGCCCCCGCATCAAGGCCGAGAATCGTATCGGCTTCCGAATCATGGCCCGTCAGCATGATGATCGGGCATTTGACCCCGGCCTTGCGCATGAGACGGCACACTTCGCGGCCGTCAAAATCCGGCAGCCCGACGTCGAGCAGGATCAAATCCACATGGCTGGTCTTGCTTTTTTCCAGGCCTTCCGCGCCGGTTGCGGCCTCATCCGTTTCAAATTCTTCGTGTAAGGCCAATTGTTCGGACAGGGTGGACCGAAGCGTATCGTCGTCGTCGACGATCAGGATTTTTTTGGCACTGCTCATCACTCACCTCAATTGTGCAGGAGGCGGCCGTATCTGGCAATCACCTCGCCGTAAGTAATTAACATAGTTGAATTTGACCTGGTTTGAAGTGATTTGTATTCACGCTCAATCGCGCATGCGTGATCCCGGCCATAGCGGCGAGCCTTAAGGCATAAAAACCCCTGCGGCACGGCACGGCCTTGGCCGGCCAGCGATAACAAGCACGGCCTTGGCCGGCCAGCCATAACAAGTAAGGCCTTGGCCGGGGGCCACTTTTCCTGAATGCGCTCTAAAGTCACGGGTCGCGGTCGCCAAATAGGGCCGTTCCCACCCGGATATGGGTCGCACCAAAAATGATCGCCGTTTCAAAATCCCCGCTCATCCCCATACTTAGATTCTCAACGCCATTACGCCGCGCAATCTTTGCCAGAAGCGCAAAATGCAGCGACGCTTCTTCATCGATCGGCGGCAGGCACATGAGACCTGAAATGCGCAGCTGCAATTCCTCTCTACACTGACGAATAAACTCGTCTGCTTGTCGCGGCATGACGCCGGACTTCTGCGGCTCCTCTCCGGTATTTATCTGAACGAACAGTTCCGGATCGCGTTGAGCGGCGGCTATCTCTTCGGCCACCTTGCGTGCAAGTTTCATCCGGTCGATCGAGTGAATGACGTCGAATAGGGCGATTGCATCCGCCGCCTTGTTGGATTGAAGCGGGCCCACCATATGGAGTTCGACATCCGGATAGGCGCGCTTGAGGGCCGGCCATTTGTCGGCTGCTTCCTGCACGCGATTTTCGCCAAAGACGCGGTGGCCCGCTTGCAGTAAGGCGTCGATCCTGTCCGGCGGTTGCCGCTTGGCGACGGCAATCAGCGACACCTCGTCAGCCGATCGGCCGGCGCGCTTTGCTGCGGTTTCGATTCGCGCGCAAATCTCGGTTAGATTAGCTTTCGGATCGGAAGTCTTATGGGTTTGCGAATCGGACATGGCCAAGTTTAAGAGCAGTCTTTCATGATTGAGCCCATCAACGAGCGTGCGACCCTAACAAGATGTGCCCGCTGGCTCAATTCGCGCGCGCCTTCCTTGCCGCCCATGTGGTTCATGACCGACCAGCAGCGCGCGCCCGATCCGAGCGCGCTTGTGGCTCGATTGCCAAGGGGCACCGGCGTCATCTTCCGTCACTACGACGACCCCATGCGTGACTCTGTAGGCCGGGAATTGAGGCGCCTGTGCGGTCAACAGAATCGTATGTTCTTGGTTGCCGGCGACGCACTGCTCGCCCAGCGGCTTCGGGCCGATGGCCTTCATGTGCCGGAGCATCAGCTGCCCATACTGTTCGGTTTGCGGCACCGTCATCCCCGCTGGCTCGTGACCGCCTCGGCGCACAATCTGCCGGCAGCCTTAATGGCACGTCGCGCCGGTGCGGATGCCCTGATCATAGCGCCGGTGCTGCCTACGGTCAGTCATCGGCACGCGGCGTGCTTGGGTCGTATCCGATTTACCGGGCTGGTCCATCAGGTGCGCCTGCCGGCTTATGCCTTGGGCGGCATTTATGGCACGACGATACATCAGCTTCTGGCAAGCGGTGCCGTGGGAATTGCCGGTATCGGCGCTTTTATGGACGGGCCGTCGTCATAAAAAAAGACGGTGCCCGCAGCACCGCCTCGGCCTCTCCCCCCGCCATAGCGCCAATAAAACCGATTAGAACGACACCAGCGTCTCTAAGAACACGACCATGGACTCATCATCGCCGCTGGTCACCATGGGACCCAAATTGCCCGGCACAAGCGTCAGCACGCCTTCGCCCTCTGTGTATTGCGCGCCCACGCCAATTTGCAGGCCCGAGCCCAATGAAAGTTTGTCATCGAATGAGAAATCGACGCCGCCTTGGAATGCCCGCGTGTCTTGGCCGGTGAGATCGTTTTCGTCACCGCCATAGGCCAGCATGAAACCCCAAGAGCCCGTTTCATAGGTTGCGCCCACATCATAGGCCGTATAATCGAGCCCTTCCCGGCCCAAATTACTTTTCTTGTAAGACGCACCTACGGTAAAGCCGCTGAATTCGAAATTGGTGCCCACGTTCCAGGATTGATAATCCCCAAGAACGGAAAGGACGGCAGGCGTTCCGTCGGCATCGGCCGAAAGGTAGGTGCCGCTCACACCGATAGTCATGCCGTTGCGGAACGTATGAAGGTAATTCACGCCAGCTTCCAGAATGTCCCCGTAATCCGGGAACAGGGATCCGCCGGAACTCGGGCACAGGATAGCGCCGCAAAACTCCGTATCCGGAGCAAATGATAAGGCCACCTGGGCGCCCATAACGCGCGGCGTGGAATACATGACCTTAAAGGCAAAGTCATCATAGCCGTTGTTAATGGTATTGCGCGTATTTATGAGATTGAAGGCGGAGAGGTAGGTCTCCCAATTGCTTACGCCGTTACCGTAAAAAAGATTCGGCGTCGAAAAGCTAAGTTGTTCGCCGACACCATTTTGCCGGCCAAATTGCAGCCGGCCAAAAATACCGCTATCGACGAAGATAAAGGCTTCTTGCACGAAATCGTCCTCGTCGGGATCAATAATGAAACAAGTGAAGCCGAGGGCGGCGGCGGCCGGCGTAATCGAGCAGTTCGGATCCAATGCGCCGCCAAACGGACCGGTGCCCGCGGGCAAAAGCCGGCTGACATCTTCTTCAAGCTTGCCCTGAGTTTCGACGCCAATCTCAATGCCGTTATCCAAAATCATCGAGCCGGAAAACCGGATCTCGGCATTGCCTGCGGCCTGCCAATTGCCGCCGATATTGCCGCTATCTGATTCGACAAACCCGCTGGTGCCTTGCAGAAAGCCGGACAAATCGAGCGTCACGTCCTGCGCCGATGCCGCACCCCCTAAGGCGACGGCAGCTAACAACGCGGCAAGTTTTAAGACGCCGGTCTTCATTGGTTTTCCTTGTGAGACCCTAAAGCCCCCCTGTCGAAAAGCGCCTTGTCTGCGCGCGCAACAAAACGGAGGTGATGGGCCCCCTCATGGTATCATCGGACATTAGACTCGATCCGGGCTTCCCGGGTCAACTAAAGATCGGTTAAGAAGCGCCGATTTCCTGAGTTTGATGTATAAAATCAACACTTTTTTCGGGTCGCCGCTGGGAGCCGCCGGGCAAGCCGTGTAAGGCTTGGATTTCTGCCGTTTTCGTGCCATTGGCGCAAGCGCCCGCCGGCCGGCCCCAGCGGGGCGCCTGATTTGTCCGCCGGCTCGTCGCGTAAGGGATTGAGGTCTTTGTGATAATCTCCTAAAGCAATGCTCAGAACGGATGGGGCCCGATGGGGCGAATCGACAGAAAGTAAGGACTTAGGGCGATGGCCGTTGCGCAGACCAAAAAGTTAGGTTCCCTCATTGTATCATTTGTCGCACTGTTGGCACTCAGCGGTTGTATCGGCGGCCTTTTCGGCGATGATTCGGGGAATTCGTCCAGTGACTCCCTGTCCAATCTGGAACAGGAAAGCCGCGGAGATTGGATACCGTTTTTCGGTAAAGATGATTCCGATCAAGGCAATAGGATTGGCGTCAACAATTATCTCTGGCGGGCGTCTTTGGACACCCTGTCTTTCATGCCGCTGCAAGCCGCCGATCCGTTTGGCGGCGTGATCATTTCCGATTGGTACGAAGACCCGGCCGCGCCGGGCGAGCGGTTCAAAGTCACCATTTACATTCTGGACCAACGTTTGCGTGCCGATGGCATTAAAGTTGCGGTCTTTCGCCAGCAACAAAGCGCACAAAAGGCGTGGGCGGATGCGCCGGTCAACGCCGCCACGGCAGCCGATCTCGAAAACGCCATTCTGACCCGCGCGCGCCAGTTGCGCGTCGATTCCATCGCGCAAAATTGACCTGGCGGAGCGGCCTGATTTGATGGCCCTTGGGGTCCGACGATCCACGTCAAACGTGGTGAGGGGAAGCGATGGCGCGCTACAACGCCAAAGAAAGCGAACCGAAATGGCAGGCGCGGTGGGACGAGGCCGGCTGCTTTAGCACGTCCCAACAAACCGATCGGCCCAAATATTACGTCTTGGAGATGTTTCCCTATCCGTCCGGGCGCATCCATATGGGACATGTGCGCAATTATACCCTGGGCGATGTGATCGCCCGCTACAAACGCGCCTGCGGTTTCAACGTGTTGCATCCCATGGGATGGGACGCCTTCGGCATGCCGGCGGAAAACGCCGCCATGGAAAACAACGTCCATCCGGCCGACTGGACCTATCGTAATATTGAGACGATGCGTGCCCAGCTGAAGAAAATGGGTCTGTCGATCGATTGGGATCGTGAGTTTGCCACTTGCGACCCTGATTACTACAAGCACGAGCAATGGATGTTTCTCGAGTTCGTCGAGGCCGGATTGGCTTACCGCAAAGAAGCCAATGTGAATTGGGACCCGGTCGATCAAACCGTGCTGGCCAACGAACAAGTGATCGACGGATGCGGCTGGCGTTCCGGAGCCCCCGTTGAACAACGCAAGCTGGCCCAATGGTTCCTGCGCACGTCGGCACTTGCCGAAGACTTGTTGGGCAGCCTGGACGATCTCGAACGTTGGCCGGAAAAGGTTCGGCTGATGCAGGCCAACTGGATCGGCCGCTCGGAGGGCCTGCGCATGACCTTCGATCTCGTTGATAAAGGCAACCAAGCAGGGGGCTTGGAAATCTATACGACACGGCCCGATACTTTATTCGGTGCCAGCTTTTGCGCTGTGGCGCCGGATCATCCGCTGGCAGCGGCGTGGGCGGAACACGATGCCGATCTTCAGGCCTTTATCAAATCATGCGAACAACTCGGCACCAGCGAAGAAAAGATCGAAAAAGCCGAAAAGCTTGGGTACCGCGTCAACCTAACAGCCAGACATCCGTTTATCGACGGCAAGGAATTGCCGATTTACGTGGCCAATTTCATTTTGATGGCGTACGGCACTGGGGCCGTATTCGGCTGTCCGGCACATGACCAACGCGACCTGGATTTTGCGCGGAAATATAATTTAGAGGTGACGCCCGTCGTGGTGCCGAACGACGCCGATGCCGCCGACTTCGTCATTGCGGACAAAGCTTATTTGGGCGATGGGCGCTTGGCGAATTCCGATTTCCTGAACGGACTCGCTGTCGCGCCCGCCATCGAAAAAGCCATTGAACGCATCGAACAAATGTCAAAAGGTCAGCGTAGTGTCAATTATAAATTGCGCGATTGGGGTGTGTCGCGGCAACGCTATTGGGGCTGTCCGATCCCCATGATTCATTGCGATGATTGCGGCATCGTGCCGGTGCCAAAGCACGATTTGCCGGTCACCTTGCCCCATGACGTCACCTTCGACCAGCCGGGCAACCCGCTTATCCGGCATGCCACATGGAAATATGTGGCTTGCCCCAAATGCGGTGGCAAGGCCGAGCGCGAAACCGATACATTCGATACGTTCATTGATTCGTCCTGGTATTTTGCGCGCTTTTGCTCGCCCCATGCGGCGCAACCAACCGATAGACAAGCGGTCGATTATTGGCTGCCGGTGGATCAATATATCGGCGGCATCGAGCACGCCATTCTTCATTTGCTTTACGCCCGATTTTATACCCGCGCCATGAAGGCGGTCGGCCATGTGGCTCTGGACGAACCGTTCGATGGATTGTTCACGCAAGGCATGGTGACTCATGAAACCTATCAATCCGACGACGGAAAATGGCGAACTCCCGACGAGGTAACCATCACCGCCCGGGACGGCGCGCGGCGCGCCACGGCCAAGGACACGGGCCGGTCCGTCACGATCGGTGCCATCGAAAAAATGTCCAAGTCGAAAAAAAACACGGTCGACCCGGATGACATCATCGCCCATTACGGGGCCGATACGGCTCGCTGGTTCATGTTGTCGGATTCGCCGCCCGAGCGAGATGTGCAATGGACCGAAGCCGGTGTCGAGGGCGCGTGGCGTTTTATTCAAAGGTTGTGGACTTTGATCGAACAACATGACGTGGCTTGCGATCCGCCCTACGGCACGGCACAGCCCCAGGGCGACTTGTCGGAGGCGGCGCGGACGCTACGCCGACAAGCTCATACGATTGTCATTGCGGTAACCGAAGAGATCGAACGCTTTCATTTCAATCGGGCGGTCGCCCATATTTACGAGTTGTTCAACGCCATCAAAGCCGCGGTGTCGGCCCTGGGCGCCAATCCCTGTCCCGCCGATCGCTGGGTGCTGTCGGAAGCCAGAGGCTTTTTAACTCTATTGATCGGCCCCATGATGCCCCATTTGGCCGAACAATGCTGGGCGCGCTTGGGCGGTAAAGGTTTGCTGGTGGACCAAATGTGGCCCCAGGCCGATCGGTCTCTTGTGGTGGTGGACGAAATCACAATAGCCGTTCAATTGAACGGTAAGCGGCGCGCGGAATTGCGCATTGCCAAAGACCTCGACCCTGCGGAAGTGGAAAAAGCGGCCCTGGCCCACGAGCGCATTGCGTCGGAAATTGGTGACAAGACCGTCCGACGGGTTATTGTGGTGCCTAACCGGATCGTCAATATCGTTATATGACGGAGACGCCCATGAACCGCCTTATCACCTGGTTTGCCCTGATCACCGTCTTGGGACTTGCCGGCTGTGGATTTAGGCCGCTTTACGGAGAAACCGCCACATCGGCAGCGGTCACGGCCGACCTTGAGAGCGTGAGCGTCGATCCCATGCGGAGCCAAATCGGCGTTGAATTGCGCAATCATTTGATCGACCGACTAACGCCCACCGGTCAGCGGGGTTCGGCGCGTTATCGCCTTGCGGTCGAGATAGAAGAAACACGTCTGGGCGCGGCGGTGCGTTTGGACGCGTCGATCACGCGCTATAATTACCGGCTAACGGCGAATTATCAGCTGATCGATGCGGAAACCGGCGATATTTTATTCGCCGGATCGAGCTTTTCAGACGTGCCCTACGATGTTGTCGAATCGCAACTCGCCACAGTCTATTCACGATTTGATGCGGAATCGCGGGCGGCGGAGGCCGTTAGCGAAGATATAAAGATTCGTTTGGCGCTGTTTTTTGATTCCCATAGAACCGAGACGGCGCTGTTAACGGCCTCGCCTGCTTCTTGAAATTGGCATCGCGCCGATCTGCTCTAAAGCGCCGTGCGCAAAAGTGTGTGCGGTTTTGCGCGCAAACGGCGCGACCAATAACAAATCTAGACCACGTTCCCTGATTCAATGAATTGTGAACGTGGTCTAGAGCATTTTCACGATTCAATTGATCTTGGAAATGCTCTAGGATGAATCATGCGGCTCAAAACTGCCGAGATCGATCATTTTATTGCAAAACCGCCCGATACCATGTGGATCGCCCTGTTATATGGTCCCGATGAAGGATTGGTTCGCGAGCGGGCGGTAGCCCTGGCGCGCACTGTGCTGCCCGATCTGAAGGATCCTTTCCGGCTGATAGATCTGGCCGATGAAGATCTCAAAAACGATCCGGCGCGCGTTGCCGATGAATTCGGTTCCATTTCGATGCTCGGGGGCCGTCGTGTCATTCGCATACGGACGAATAGTGAAAAGACGGCGCGCATATTAACTGAATTCATAGAATCCGTTGACAAAGATAATTTGCATGGCGATGCGCTGGTGATTTTGCAGGCGGGCGATTTGAAACCGTCTTCCGCACTTCGCAACCGCGCCGAAAGTGCTAAGCGGGCCGTAGCAATTCCATGCTATGTGGACGATCAACGAAGGCTGCGCCAAATAATTGTCGGCACACTAAAGCACGAAGGGCTCGGCATTGCGCAAGGGCCCCTCGAGCTTTTGGTCGAACAGCTGGGCGGCGACCGCGCGGTGACGCGCCAAGAATTGGAAAAACTCGTGCTTTACAAAAAGTCCGATGGTGACGCGTCAAACGGTGATGTTACTGAAGACGATCTGCGTGCGGTGGTGGCCAGTGCCAACCTTCTTGGCATAGAGGATGTGTCATTCGCCGCCGTTTCCGCCGAATACACGCGCTTGCAGGAGTCTCTCAACCGCTGTTTCCTGGCCAATATACCGCCCGTCACAGTGATCCGCGCGGTGTCCCGCCATTTGGAACAATTGGCGCTGGCCCTGGCCGCCATGGCAAGCGGGGCACCCTTGCGCCGTGCCGTGGAACAAGTGCGGCCGCGCATTCATTTCCTTCGGCGGGCCGCTTTCGAAAGTCAGTTGAAACAGTGGAACAAGCGACGCTGTCGTGCGGCGCAATCCCGATTATTCGATTGCGAGATTGCCTGCAAAACCACCGGCATGCCCGCCGAAACGTTGTGTCGCCAAGCCATATTGGTGATCGCGCGATCGGCCGGCGCCTAGAGTGTTTCCAGGAAAAGTGGACCCGGTTTTCCGTCCGGAAACACGATAAAACAACAACTTAGGGGTCAGGTTTTGATTCCATCAAAACCGGAAGGACCCTAGCCCTTTTGCTCGATCTCGGCAAAATCAACGATCACGGGCCGATGGCCGCATGCCCGGATGAAATGTTGCAAATCGGCGGCGGTAAGCGCCGTGGTCCCATCGTTTTTGAGCGGATGGTAGTTCAGGATGTCATGGTCGAGCATCTCCTTGTCGAGCACTACCTGGACCCGCTGGTCCCGGTCGTTCAACAAGGCGAACGGGGTGACCGATCCCGGCTCGACGCCCAATACTTGCCGCAGCAGCTCCGGTTTGCCAAAGGATAACCGGGCCGCGCCGATCTGTTTGGCCAGCTTTTGAACATCTATGGCACGGTCCTCCAAGGCGACCACCAGGAAAAGCCGCCCTTTCTTGTCCTTCAAAAACAGGTTCTTGCAATGGCCGCCGGGCAGATCGCCGCGATATCGGCGCGCCTCCTCGACCGTGTGGGCGGGCGCATGATCCACAGTCTTGTGGGCGATGCCAAGCCCATCCAATTTGGCGAAAAGCTGCTCTTTCGTGACGGGCGTTTGGGTCGACATGGCGTGATTTGGGGCTCGTTTCTAGCGGCGCGGGGTTCGGGGCGGCCGGCCCCTATTGCAATCGATTAGGCTTTGCGCGATAAGGAACGCCCTCGGCCAAGGGCGGTCACACGCCTCCGGTCTCGGGCGGGCGTAGCTCAGGGGTAGAGCACAACCTTGCCAAGGTTGGGGTCGTGAGTTCGAATCTCATCGCCCGCTCCATTTTCTTTAATAATGTCAATGAGTTGTGGGCTAGCTGCAAATGGATCCTGCATGGCCTTTAGCGGGGTAAGCAATGGGTAAGCAGTCGGAGAGAAATC
>SMXP01000011.1 GCA_004356335.1 Alphaproteobacteria bacterium
GAGTGTTTCCAGGAAAAGTGGCCACCGGTTTTCCGTCCGGAAACACGACAAAACAATAACTTAGGGTCAGGTTTTGATTCTATCAAAACCGGAAGGACCCTAGTCAATTTAAGACGGGCGGTTATTGCCCGCGTCTTGCGCAAATCGTGGGTCGCGCGCAGTTTAGGCCGTGGGTACCGAGATGCAAGCGGTGTTCGATGGGTTTGACGGGGCAGACCGGGACACGGCAATGAGTCTGCGGTTCGGGGTAACGGATTGGTCATGCCTGTGGGTCACATTCGTTTGGGCTCGATAATGGAAGCTTAATAAATTTCCGGTGATGAAAGACTAGCGACATCATGGTTTATTTGAATTTCGACCTGGGATTTCTGCCGCCGCCCTATGAGCGCTTTATTGTGCGCGGCGCCCAGGCAGGCTTTGCGCTCATTTTCTTAATCATTACGATTGTCTCTTTGATCCCGGGCGGCACGATGGATGCCCTGAACAGCTGGGAGGTCAACGACAAATTGGGTCACTTTGTCGCTTATGGGACCCTGGCCCTGTGTGGAATGTTCGCCGTCTCCACGCGGCGGGTGCGCCTGGCCGTGTGCGGGGCCATTGCGCTTTACGGTGGGTTTCTCGAAGTGATGCAATCCTATGTGGGATGGGATCGCCAAGGGTCATGGGGCGATATCGTCGCCGATCTAGCCGGTGTGTTGTTCGGCGGTCTGTTGGCGCTTGTGGTGGTTCACGTGCTGCGGCCTTTGCCCGACCATCTGTCCGGCGAAGGCCATTAGAGCGTTTTCAGTCGGATTTCGGATTAAGACGCGACAGGGGCTTCGTCCTCGTCCCAAAATTCCGGGGGTTTCATGAATTGAGACAGGGGCTGCAGCTCGCGCGCCATTTCCTCGTCATATTGGCGCATGATCGTGAGCGTTTGGTCGGGATAATCGACCACCGCTTTGCGCAAACAGTGTTTTTTGTCCGCCCACAAATGAAACCGCCGGCGTAATTTTCCGGGTTTCTTGAATCGCTCGATGGCCCGCTCATCGGCAATGAAATAATCAAGATTGGCCAGCGTGCCGTCGTTATCTTTCGCCTTCATACGCTGTACGAGCCGTATATCAATGGCGCTGCGGCCGATGCCGAAATGTTCGTTTCTTGCCGAATAGGAAATCCACGTGAAGGTTTGTTCGCCGCCTTTCCTTCGGTTATAGCGGCGCAACAAGATTATTGCCGGCATAATGCTGGGGTCGATATCAAGCAGCCAGCCTTTTTGGCAGGGGATGGTTAGGTCCATCGGGTTCTTCAATTGACTGATTTTGAGGCGGGCTTTGTGCGGCTTGAAGGTGAAGCCGGCGGTAAAATCGCGAGTCCGTCCGTGGGCGCTCGAATGGACCACCGTCTCGGCCAGGGTCGGGTGCAAATCGCGGTCATAATCCCAACGGGAATCCATGGAAAAAGAATTATCGCCGGTGCGCAGAACGGTGGTGAGCGACAGGCCGCCGCCCTTGCGCTTGAACAGGCCTCGGCGCCGACGCTGGATGATGGTGAACTGTTCGGTGGCCGTCTCGTTACCGTCGGATCGAGTCATCAAAGTGCCGCTGTCGAGCAACGTATCGCCCTCGTTCAGCTTGAAATAGCGGCTTTCGGTGATGTCAGCCCCGTTACCCATGGCCTTCCCCTGAGCTTATGATAGCAGACGGGGGGCCTGGGCGGAATGGGTCTTGGAAAAGGGCATTTACCCAAGGAAACCGCCTCCCACGGAACGGGATGGGGATGTTTTGGGTCACAACTTGAGAATTGGGTTTGGATTAGAACTTATAGCGCCAGCGATTCCGGGGCCATCGCCGATGGATTTTTATTTTAGGCGGCCCCTTTCTCGGCGGCTTCCTTGTCGGCCGCCTCTTTGGCCATGCGGAGGGCCCGCAGGGTTGCCACGTGTGCCGCTCTCTCCTGCAGCGCTTCTTCCTTTTCCGTCAGGGCCTGTTTGGCCTTCTTCTGGGTTGCGGCGAACTGTTCTTCGGCCCTCAATTTTACTGTCTTCAACATTTCGGTAATCCTCTGCTTCGGTTCGAGGCGTCGCGGGCGGGTACTTTTATCCCGCAGCACAGGCGGATCCGCCCGCAGGCTGGTGCGCAAGATCGGCTACGGCTGGGCGCATCGCGCCGTTTTTTTATTGTTCGTTGTCATTAATGTTGTCCAAGGAATGACGGCGGATCGGTTCGTCAGGCGATCACTAAAGGCCCTATGGCCAACGGCGGCCGCCCCCAACGAGAGTTCGAGGCGGTGCCTTGCGTGGTTATTCGATTACGGACAGGTTCACGGCGGAAGATTTGCCGTTTTGTCCGGGCTCAAGTTCATAGGACACCTTCTGCCCTTCGCTAAGCGAACTCAGTCCGGCCTGCTCGACGGCTGAAATATGGACGAAAGCGTCTTTTGAACCGTCTTCCGGCTCGATGAATCCAAAACCCTTGGCCGGGTTGAACCACTTTACGGTACCAGTAGTCATAGTTATTTCCTTTAACAAGTGCATTAATTCCGCGCCTCACACCATGTGTGGTGCGGTCGGTCTAACGTCCACATTGTCAGGAGATAACTAAGCTAATCGGCGCACCGGTCATTCAGGTAGCACCAAACGAATGCAATACGTATATCAGGGTGTGTAAATCATATTGCGGAGAAGTCAATGACCGAGGGGCGACACGCCAAGCGCGTGTTGTCAGGATTATCAATTTTTTCTAGCATTTTGCTCCGGAATTGACATATTGAGCCGCGCCCCAATTTACCGATACGCATGCTGAGAACCCTTTTTCTGTGTCTGACTCATACCCTCTAAGCCTCCAGCTCGAGGCCGACAAGGCCAAGCCGCCGTCCGGCAAGCACCGCTTGAGGAAAAAGCTATGGCCCGGGGCCCGGAAGACCCGTGTCTTGCAGCGCTATCTGATCTGGCCCTTGCAAGGCCTGTTACTGGCCTTGTTCTCGCGGATCTGCGCCATTCTGCCGCCCGAGCGGGCCGCCGCAGCCGGCGGACGCATGGCCGCCCTGGTCGGGCCTCGCCTGAGCAAGTCGCGCCGCGTCAGACGCAATGTCGCCCTGGCTTTTCCTGAAAAGACCTGGCCAGAGATCGACCAGATCGTCACAGGCGTTTGGCGAAATTTCGGCCAGGTCCTGGCCGAATATGCCCATTTAGACTCCATCTCGGCACGGGCCGGTAACGGGCGGGTCGAGGTCGTCATCAAGGGAGACGATCCGGCCTGGGCGAAAAGCGACAAGCCGAAGCTGTTCGTCACCGCCCATCTGGCCAACTGGGAGCTGGCCGCCTCCTCGGTGGTCTCCCTGGGCATTCCCCTGTCGGTCATCTACAGCCCACAGAACAATCCATGGGTCGACCGCCTGATCCAGAAGCTGCGTCAGCCTCTCGGCTGCGGTTTTCTGGCCAAGGAAGACAGTATTCGCTCGATCATGGGCGCGCTCAAGACCGGCCGGTCGATCGGTATGCTGGTCGACCAGAGGGTCGATTCCGGCGAGAACGTGCCCTTTTTCGGCTTGGATGCGCAGACCACGACCACCCCGGCCCGCCTGGCCCTCAAATACGGCTACGAGCTGGTACCGATCCGCATTGAACGGCTGCAGGTCGCGCGCTATCGCGCCACCTTCTACGAACCGGTCGAGCCGCCGGATCCCAAGCTGGGTCGCCGCGAGCAGGCCCTGGAGATGACCCGCCAAATCAACGCGCTGATCGAAACCTGGGTCCGCGAGCGACCGGAGCAGTGCAGTTTCACCAAGCGCCGCTGGGCCAGGGAGATAAAGCCCGTGCAACGGCTGGGGGGCGGCAAATAATTATCTTACGAATTTTTGTATGTGAAGATGTCAACCGGATGAGATAGTTTGGTCTTAGAGCCATCCGTTTCACAGATCGAAATCAGAAATTCGAAAATCATTTGACGCAATGAATTAGGCAATTTGTCTGTTCTCGTCTGAATAATGAAGTCGATGATCCTCCGACCGGCTTCAGTCGGAAAATCGAAGCAGTCTGAGACATTAAGTTTGGCATCTATTTGCGTTTTGCGAAATTCAAGTCCTCGCGCTTCAAAGTAGTTTCTCACGTCGTCACTGAACCAACTTTCTTGGCCCATCTGACGCTGCCATATAAGGTTGGCAATCGCGTTCAGAGCTTCATCGGGCGCAATGCAGATGACCAATTGTCCACCTGGCGTCAGTGAGTTCAATGCTAAATCAATAGCTTTGTTGCGGTCATCCATATAATAAAGCGAGTGGACAAAAAGAATAAGATCGAAGCTTTGATCAAATGATTGATCGCCAAAAGGCTCGATCAAGATGGAGATATCGACCTGATCAGATTTCTGAGCCTTCATTTTCTTCAAGAAATGAGCCGCCTCGATACGATTGGGCTCTATTCCTAAATAAGCGATGTGCTCTGTACGCGTTTTCGCAGATCGCAGAAGTTGTTCGTCAAGGGTTCCGGGCCCACAGCCAACACTTAAGATAGAGCTTGACCGTCGTGACATTTTGGAAATGATTTTTGCTTCCAACCAATCCAAAAGGGCCAGCCGTTGATCGCTGTTTTCTTCAAAGGTTTCCAGACATAGAGCGTAATCTCCATCATTAAGAGGCGAAAGCTCTTTAAGATCGGTCACCGCCAGATCAATTGATTCAATGAGATCGATTTGATCTGTGTTATGTTGCTCGATTGCCCACATAGATTTCCCATAACCTCGATACGAATAACGATATATGCGGATTTTAGCCTAATGATTGGTTTATACGTTCTTACGTTGATGTCTTGGATCAAACTTTGGTCATTATGCTTCAATAGAAGGCTTAGTCTGGTATGGATATCAAGCAAGAATTGATCACAAGGCCAAAGAGCGAAAACGCTTTCCTCTCAGGCGACGCCGATACCTTCGATCGCAGCTGTGCCCATTGGAGCGAGGCCGGTCGTGACGGCATGAATGATTTTTATAAGTTTGCGACAATTGATTACTATTATTTGGCAAATCTAATCGATTGGCCGGCATTCTTGTCTTTTTTGGCAAATCCAAACGGTGAGCTCTATCTTGCTGATATTGCATGCGGCAGCGGCAAGTTTCCATCAGCTTTGCTCGAATACACTAATATCCATAAAGAGCCGAGCTCAACTGATGTGTCATTGTCTGTTCAATATGATCTTCTCGACCCCAGCCCCTTCGCGATAGAAGAGGCCAGCGCGGTGCTGCGCGATCCCTTCGTGCCACGAAATCAATTTTGCTGTAAGCTTCAAGATTGGCGCCCATTATCTGAATCCTATGATGTCGCCTGGGCCATGCACGCGCTTTATTGCGTGCCGGCCGCAGAGCTTGGCCAGTGTTTTTCGATTTTGCATGAGGCTTTCAGGCCGGGCGCCATCGGTATTGTCGCCCAATCAAATCGTAATGGTCATTATGTCCGCTTTTATGATCGTTTCCTTGAAAGTATGCGCGATGGAAATGGCGCGCCCTTTAGCGCAGCTGAAGATGTAGAAAAAGCATTAAATGATGTCGGCTTTGAACAGCAATCCCGTGTTCTCCAATACGAAACCGTTATTAATGAAGCGGATACTCAATCGCTTGAAGCCTATCTCCAACGCTGCGCCTTTGATGATACAGCATTACTTGGCGATATGCTCAGCGGCGGGTCATTGGCCGACTATCTTACGGGGGCAAAGCGCGATGGCGCTTACCGGTTCCAGCAATCGGTGAGCGTTTTTGTCTTTGGAACGGATTTGACTTCTTTTGATTTCTGGAAGGGTGCCTGATGTCTAAGCCGCCAATCTCCACACCACAACCTGATTCCTACGCCTATCTATCGGAGGTACATCGCAAAGGCAATGATGTTAAGACGGAATGGGACCAAGACAATCAGCAATGGTGGAATTGGTATTTGACGCTCGCTGAGAATGAACCCGACCATAAAGTTCTCGCGGCGCCGCTCGATCCCCATCGGGATGAAGCCGACATCGAGGTGGATGAAGGCAAACTCGCCACCATTCAAGACGCGCTATCATTGCCTTATTCGCTGCAACCAGAGTCCATCCGCCGTTATGCGCGCGACGGATATATCAAGCTAAAAAACGTTCTTGACCCGGACTCTCTGGCTATTCTAAGGCGCCGCATCACGGCAATACTCGTTCAAGAGCTTGGACTGGAGCATGGCCTGGCGTTTCGCAGCGATGAAATGATGTGGCTTCGCGATGATCTAGTACGATGTTTTGTTTTGAGTAAACGCGTGGCGCAAATTGCTGCTGAGCTTATGGGTGTGCGTGCGGTACGCCTTTATCACGATAACACTCTGTCAAAAGAGCCTGGTTGTGGCCGTACACCGTGGCATCATGATTTTGATCATTTTCCGATCGACAGTCTGAATGTGTGTACCGCTTGGATTCCGCTGCAGAAAATTCCAAAAAACATGGGCCCTCTCAGCTACGCGGCTGGTATTGAGCGCCACAAACTTATTGCGGATTTGCCTTTTAGCAAATTCGATGTGAGCTATGACAAACAAGTGGGCGAAATATTTGCGGAAAACGATGTTACCATTGATGATGGCCCCTTTGATCTTGGCGAAGTGAGCTTTCACCATACGCTTTCGTTTCACACCGCTGGCTCCAATCAAACCAATACGCCGCGGATGGTTTTGGCGACAACCTATTTTGAAGATGGGGCACGGCTTGTCTCAAACCCCACAATGATTTCAGGGGATTTCCGCAAATTCATGCCGGGCATCAAGCCTGGCGCAGTGATCAATAGCTCCTACAATCCCGTTTGTTACACTTACGTCTAGAGTGTTTCCAGGAAAAGTGGACCCGGTTTTTGGGTTCGAATGCGCGACCCCATAACAAATCTAGACCCCCGTTCCCTGATTCAATGAATTGTAAACGGGGGTCTAGAACGCTTTGCTAAAGCCCGCCAACACGCGGAAATTAGCATCCGGCTCGGCCCCGTTCATGTCGGTCAGTACGGCAATCCCTACCGACAGGTAGGCCGCCCAGGCATTTGGCGAGTTGAAGCGAACACCCGGGGACAGATAAATGATGTGTCCGCCACCGTGTTGTTCCACGACGCCACCTACTTTCGTCTGGTCTACGTGTTCTCCGTTCACCTCTAAGATCAGATCCCACGCGGCTTCGCCGATTTCCGCTTCCGGACGATAGGTGACGCCCAATCCATAAAAGAACCGGTCGCCCAAGGTGGTGTCCTGGGAACCCTCGGTCGCGATGGTGTATAGAAAGCTGGCGTCGATCGACGTGTTACCGAACCGCTTGGTAACCGTCGCCCCCACCATCGGATCCCAAGATCCCGAACCCGGCTGGTGTTCGGTCTCGAGCCGCTCGCCTTCCGGAGTTTTCTCGTGGGCGTTGCCCGTGGGCAACTTGATCCCGAACAGCAACGCCACTTCGATTTGCGCAGCCGCGTCCTCGAAAAAGCGGTATTGACCCAGCACAGAGAGATCTCCGAAACCTTTTATGGCGCCCTGGTTTTCAACTTCATCATGATGATGCACCTCGCGAAAATTGTCCTGAAGGACATATGGCAGAGACAAGCTCACCGTGAAGTTTTCAGTGACGCCATAGGCCGCCCCGAGGGATGGTATCAGCACGTAATCCGCACTATGTGGATCAAGATCTGCCTCGGCGCGAGCTATGAGTTCTTCATCCGAGAATTGGTCAATATCTATGTATTGGAGGTCTATGCCGGCGGACAAGATTCCCTGCGGCAAAGTCGCCGCTGCAATCGTACTGATAGGGCCCCCCGTATCTCCGCCAAAGGCCGGGGACGGATGGTGAGCATAGGCTATGTTATTGCCGATTATGAAAGCTCCGACTGTGATGGCCGAGGCTATTGCACAAAGATAGGTTCGATTACTCATAATGTTATTCTCCTCACGTACTGATTATTTTTTGGACATCATCGGTTCGTCGCTTCCCCTCTAGACCCCGTTCACAATTCATTGAATCAGGGAACGTGGCCTAGATTCGTTATGGGGTCGCGCATTCGAACCCAAAAACCGCGTACACTTTTTGTGAATGCGCTCTAGTCACTCAGTCGTGGCGGCAATGGGCCCAGTGTCCGAATCTTGCTCAATGATTTCCACCGTGAACTTGATGGCACTTTCAACCACGTGCCCATCTTTTGAGACGGCGCGAATTGTCACCTTGTAGGCGCCATTCGGCAGTTCCGAGATCAAGGGAATGGCCACCTTCCTACCGTCAAGCACCGGCTCGCTTACGTTGTCGAGTTCGTTGCCGTCGCCGTCGAAAAGATGGACCATCACGGTGATTGGTTTACCGCTGAATTTCAGCGAGATGACTTCCGGACTTTCAGTCACTGTCTTGCCGGGTTTCGGCGTTGCGTTCACCAGTGCCATATGGGCATGAGCGCTACTAAAATCACCGATGCTCGATGTGCCAATAAAAAGAATTGATGTAACCATCACGATGTAACTTCTGAGCAATGGGCTCATTGCATCCTCCTCAAACGAAAGTGTAAACGACTGAAGTTAGACCGCGGATATGTTGCGGAGACACGGAATGCTAGTGTCCGTGACTCGCAGGCATAGCCTTCTTAGCGCGGCCTAACTCAATTGATGTATGCGTTAAATGGGGATTTTGTCGGGAGGAGCGGGTGAGGTCCATGCCGGTTGTGTTGCAACGGGCTGAACGTAAATATCTATTATCTCTTGATCAGCAGCGACTTGCGTAGAAGGCAAATAATTGTCCCAATTGGTCACGCCCATGTGGTTGCCCGGCAAAATGGGCACGCAATATTCGAACACGAGATGCCGAGATGCCTGTCGACCGCTTATGTCATGTGAGTTCCGTGATTCCAAATGGGGGCAATTCACATCGTGAATATGTCTATCACCGGCATGGTGTGCAGCGATTTCGCCTCGCTGCCCCTCAGGGCATTCGCCGGCGATGACCGGGCCAACAATAGTCGTGGTGGCAATGAAATAGCATACAGCAAGAAGGGCACACCCGAAACGGCGCAATTTGCGCGCCGTAACCGACACCCATTTCTTGATATGTGGCTTTAACTGTTCCATTGAGAAATGATCCATTGAGCCCTTACCCCCGACCCATCCATACTATTTGGCGACGGATAGGGCCCTCGTGTCAAGTGAGGCGCGCCATACAGCCGGGCCGGGTGGTGTTGGACGTTGACGGCCGCACCGCCGAAACGGGATCGAGCCTCTCGGCCGGCGGGGGCAAGCGGATCGTGCGCGCAAAACAACCCGGTCCAACGAACCGGGCCGCTCAACATCATCTAACCATTGGTCAGGAAAGACTTAAAACAATACCGGCCAAACCCAATATCAGGATAACACCCCCGATGATTGCCGCAACGATTCCAACATATTTATGCTCAAAATCTTCCGCCATCTTTATGGTTCCGTATTCTTATTCAGCTTCACCATCATGTATAAACCAAACTATGAATAAGCCCAAACAATTCGACTGAGAAATAGACTGTTCACGCACAATTAACGGCGATTGGCCAACTCATGTATTTGGTGAACGCTCCCCTAGTTTTCTGTTATACTTTCAGACCTTGGCAAGGGAGGATGACATGAATCGAAAAAGTCCGTTAAGGCCCGCAAAAGCGCGGCCCGTTGCGATTTTCCTAGGCATGCTGTTGACCGGCATGGCGGTGTTTTTTCCTGCGATTGTTGCGGCCGGGCCCAATGACGGCGTCGAGGGCTTGAACGAAGATCAGCAGGCCATTGCGGCTCGTTTTTTGACTTTTCTGTCGGACATGGACGCCAAATTTTTCGAGCGGGCACGCGATCTTAACGGCGGCGTTCTGGCCGAGGAAAGCAAAGAGCTCAACTTTGATTTTGCTGATTATTACGTCAGGGTGGGTCGCGGTCCGGTGGTGGAAAAAATCGGGCGAATGACGGGAAAAATCCTCAAGCCGACATCCGATATCCAAAGACCGACCGTCTTTGGCCGCTATTACGGTATCGACGTCCACGCGAAATCACCTTTGATGGGTCAAGTTCACGCCGCCTTTGTCTTACAAATTTATCCGGACGGGTCGACCGCCGTCGGCGGCACGTTGAACCTGTTGCGCGGCGCCGCGCAGGACGAAGATCTGACTTATATGAAGGAAGCTTTGGACGCGGTCTTTGCGAAACATGGGGTTGATGGCGCGCCGTTCAGGGAACGCTTATGCAATAGCGCGGAATTGGCGCC
>SMXP01000012.1 GCA_004356335.1 Alphaproteobacteria bacterium
TACTTGGAACCTATCCACCAGACGAATGCGCCAATTACCTCAGAAACTCAGGATATGTTTCCGTATGATCAGAATCTGCTCTAGCCCTTATTTGGTCGCATTTTCTTAACGCGAACCGGTGTCCACTTCGCTCGAAAATGCTCTAACCGGCAACCGCCGCCACCTCCACCGCAAAGTCTTCGTCCTTTTTCTCAATTCCCTCGCCGAGCTCGTAGCGAACAAAACCTGAAATCGAGACCGGCGACCCTAAGTCGCCGGCGGCATTCTTCAATAGTTGTTCTATCTTGGTTTCACCGTCTATGACAAAAGTTTGCGAAAGCAAGATCACCTCTTCATAGAACTTGCGCATGCGGCCTTCGACCATTTTTTCGACAATGTGATCCGGCTTTCCCGATTCCTTGGCCTGTGCGGTTAAAACGGCGCGTTCTTTTTCAACCGATGCCGGATCGAGCGCATCGACGGTGACGGCCTGCGGATTGGCCGCCGCGATATGCATGGCAATTTGCTTGCCCAGTGCTTGCAACTTTTCCGTATCGCCCGATGAGTTCAATGCGACGATCACCCCAATATTACCCATATTAGGGCCGATCTGATTGTGCACGTACATGGCCACGACACCTGGATCGGCGCCGAGCGCCGCGCATCGGCGCAAAGATATGTTCTCGCCTATCTTGACGATCAGCGTCGTTATGTGACCGTCGACGGTCACACCGGCGTCCGGCAGCTCCTGAGTTTTGAGGGCCGCGATGTCACCGTCCACCTTTAAGGCGAGACCAACGATGGTACCGATCAGGCCTTGAAATTCTTCATTGCGCGCGACGAAGTCGGTTT
This sequence comes from Alphaproteobacteria bacterium, assembly GCA_004356335.1. Taxonomy (GTDB): domain Bacteria; phylum Pseudomonadota; class Alphaproteobacteria; order SMXP01; family SMXP01; genus SMXP01. The sequence continues at coordinate 832 of SMXP01000012.1, forward strand.
CGCTGTTGATTTCGACAATCGCAGCCTTGTGCCCATCACCCTGTACAATACCCCCCACCAAACCTTCAGCCGCAACTCGGCCGGCCTTTTTTGCGGCGCTTGATAGGCCCTTTGTCCGCAGCCAATCCACGGCAGCGTCCAAATCTCCATCACTTTCCTTAAGCGCTGTCTTACAGTCCATCATACCGGCTCCGGTTTTGTCCCGGAGCTGTTTCACCATAGCGGCAGTAACGTTTGCCATCTGGATATACCTCTAATTCTGTTCGCTGAATGATGTTCGGTTTATACTATAAAAAATTAGGCGCGATCGGCTGCCTTCTCTTCCGTTGGTTCGGGCTGCGAAGGCGCCTCGTCTTGAGACAGGTTTTCGGTGACCGACTCGGATGCCGGTTGTTCGTCAGCCTTCCCTTCCGTTTCTACCTTCGACTCTTTACCAGCTTCAGAGTCTGCCGCACCCTCTGCCTTCGTTAAATCCGGCAGCACTTCCGGACCCAATTCTTCGGCGGCGCCAATATCAACACCCGCATCAGCCTGACTCTCGGAAATGCCGTCAAGCACGGCTCGGGCGATCAGGTCGCAATACAGAGTGATGGCGCGTGCGGCATCGTCGTTACCCGGGATGGGGTATGTGATATTGGTCGGATCACTGTTTGTATCGACAATGGCGATCACAGGAATATTGAGCTTGATCGCTTCTTTGATGGCAATCGATTCTTTATTGGTATCGATCACGAACACGATATCGGGAACGCCGCCCATTTCCTTGATGCCACCCAACGCTCGCTCAAGTTTGTCCCGTTCTCGGGTAAGCCTAAGCAATTCCTTCTTCGTGAGACCTGTTGTTTCTCCAGCGAACAATTCCTCAAGAACTCGCAACCGCTGTATCGATTTCGAAATCGTCTTCCAATTGGTTAGCGTCCCGCCAAGCCATCGATGATTGACGTAGTACTGAGCGCAGCGCTTCGCGGCCTCGGATACGGTGACCCCAGCTTGCCGCTTGGTACCGACGAATAAAACGCGACCGCCATTAGCCACCGCCTCTCGTGCGGCGACCAACGCCTGATGCAAAAGGGGTACGGTCTTCGACAGATCGATGATGTGGATGTTATTGCGCTCACCAAATATATAGCGCCCCATTTTGGGGTTCCAACGGTGCGTTTGGTGACCAAAATGAACGCCAGCTTCCAGCAGCTGGCGCATAGAAAAATTGGGCAACGCCATTACTTCTTCCTTTTCCGGTTCAACCGCCGCGGAGCAGACGCCCAGAAAACCTGGACACCGGAGCGATCTCGTCACTGCCTTGAGACATAAGCTCGGCGTATGGCGATGGCGGACCGAGGCCCCGCGTGTGTGATGGCCGGGGTTATAGTCTGAGGCCCTGGCAAATTCAAGGCCCTAAGGATCACACCCAATGGTCAAGAAGTCGGGCCCCTCACTTTTCCTGAATGCGCTCTAGAGATCTTGGACATCGATCACACCGGGAACCGCCTTGAGCGCGCCCCGGATGCCGGCCTCAATGGGATAGGGTCCCGCAAGCTCAAGCTCCACTTCCTGGGCGTCGGCGCCAAGCATAAGCACCAAATTGATGACACCGGTCGGCGTTCGCTTACCGTTCCTTTGCGGTGCCAGGTTGGTCAATGTTTCGCGCACACCCTCCAGAGCATCGCTGGTGTCGACAAAGACCCGATAGCCACGCATTGATTTGGCAATCGCTTGCTCGACCGATTGGACGGCCTTTGCGGTCAGTTTGGTGTCGTTGCCGGTCCGCTTGGCAACGGCCGTCACCACAATGGATTGGCCCTCATTAAACAATTCGGCGTCCGTCTTCAGCAAATCCGCCAGCACCGTCATTTCATAACTACCGCTCGGATCGGACAGAGTGACAAAAGCCATAGGCAGATCATCATACCGTGAGCGGCGATTTTGCCGGTTGTGGACAATTCCCGCCAATCTCACAATCTTCGCTTCGCCCATCTCCTCATCTTGAAAGTCACTAAATAAAGATACTTTTCGCCGTTTAAGAGCCCCAACAAAATCATCAAGCGGATGACCGGACAAATAAAATCCAATGGCTTCCATTTCTTGGTTCAAGCGCTCCACAAGAGCCCAATCTTCAGCCTCACGCAATTTGGGATTGGCCAGCTGTTCCGTATTCTCGCCGAATAGGCTTGCTTGGGAACTTTGGCGTTCCTCGGTCGCGTGGGCGGCCTGACTTAACAACATATCCGCCGATGCAAAGAGTTGCGCGCGTTTGGCATGAATACGATCGAATGCCCCCGCGCGGATAAGATTTTCAAAGGCCCTTTTATTGACCTGCCGCGGATCGATGCGTCGCGCAAAATCAAAGATGTCCTTAAACCGACCCCCTTCTTCGCGCACCTCAACCACATGACTCATCGCCTGCTCACCGACATTCTTTACGGCAGAAAGCGCGTAAACAATGCAGCCATCTTTGGTCGTAAAGTCGCTGTTAGAAGTATTGATGTCAGGAGGAAGAAGCTTGATTCCACGCTGTGCCGCATCCCGGCGGAAGACATTGAGCTTGTCCGTATTGCTTTTGTCGAGCGACATAAACGCTGCGAAAAACTCAACAGGATAATTCGCTTTCAGATAAGCCGTCTGATAGGCAATCAGAGCGTATGCGGCCGAGTGGCTCTTATTGAATCCATAACCGGCAAATTTATCGACCGGATCAAAAATATAACCCGCCTGTTTTTTCTCGACCCCGTTACTCACCGCACCCTCGATAAAGCGGTCCTTCTGCTGGGCCATTTCATCTTTCTTTTTCTTACCCATGGCGCGGCGCAGGAGATCGGCTTCGCCCAGCGAATAGCCGGACAGCACCTGGGCGATTTGCATCACTTGTTCTTGGTAGATGATAACGCCATAGGTATCAGCCAGGATGAGGCTGAGCGATTCATGCAGGAACTCAGGGTCCTCCTCACCGTGCTTACAGGCCAAATATTTTGGGATATTTTCCATCGGTCCCGGTCGGAACAGTGCCACTAACGCGATTAAATCTTCGAAATTACCCGGGTGCGCCTGACCCAATAACTCTCGCATGCCGGCACTTTCAAACTGGAACACACCAATCGCATCGCCGCGGGCCAACATCTCGTATGTTTTGGCATCATCAAGCGGCAGGGTTTCCAGATTAACTTCAATGCCACGCTGCGCCAGATGAGCGAGCACTTTTTTAAGTGCCGTGAGTGTCTTCAAGCCGAGAAAATCAAACTTGACCAGGCCGGCGGGCTCGACCCAAGTCAAATTGAATTGGGTAACAGGCATATCCGAATGCGGATCGTAATAAAGTGGGATAAGTTCTTCCAGCGGCCGATCGGCTATGACGACACCCGCTGCATGGGTCGACGCGTGACGGTACAAACCTTCCAGCTTGAGAGCCAATTCCATGAGCTTGGCGACGCTTTCTTCGCGACGAACCATTTGCTGAAGTTCCGGCTCACCGTCAATGGCTTGCTGCAAAGTGACAGCATTTGCCGGGTTGTAGGGAATGAGCTTAGAAATGCGATCAACTTGTCCGTATGGCATCTGCAAGACCCGCCCGATATCCCGGATAACGGCGCGCGCTTGTAATTTACCGAAAGTAATTATTTGAGCGACACGATCTTCGCCATATTTCTGCTGAACATATTGGATAACTTCGTCGCGCCGTTCCTGACAGAAATCGATGTCGAAATCCGGTATGGATACACGATCCGGATTCAAGAATCGCTCGAATAGTAAGTTGAATCTCAGTGGGTCGAGGTCGGTAATCGTGAGCGCCCAAGAAACCACCGAGCCGGCCCCGGAACCGCGGCCCGGACCGACCGGAATATCATTGTTCTTAGCCCATTGGATAAAATCCGCGACAATCAAAAAGTAACCGGGAAAATCCATCCGTATGATGACATCAAGTTCATAATCGAGGCGTTCCCAATATTTCTCTTCCTCGTCGAACAGTTCAACCGAGGCGAGCCTATCCTTTAGCCCCTGCGCGACTCGGCGGCGTAATTCTTCGGTTTCGCTCAAACCCGTTTCAGGTTTAAACTTTGGCAGAATAGGATCATGGCGGCGGGGTACATAACCGCACCGTTGGGCAATTTCCAAGGTATTCTCAAGGGCTTCAGGCAGATCGTTAAACAGCTGAGTCATTTCCGCCGAAGATTTGAAATAGTGCTCCGGCGTGAGACGTCGCCGATCTTGCTGATCGATCACGGCGCCTTGGGAAATGCACAGCAAGGCATCGTGTGCCTCGGCTAAATCGGGCGCGATAAAATAGGGCTCATTTGTCGCGACCAAGGGCAAGTCAAGCTCATAGGCCAAGTCGACCAGCATGGGGACGGTGCGCTGGCTAATCTCGTCGCCGTGTCGTTGCAGCTCGACATATAATTTCCCAGGAAATATTTGCGCCAGATTGAGCAAAAGCGCCTTGGCCGCATGCGCCATGTGATGTGACAGATAATCATCGATCGGACCTTCCCGACCACCGGTCAACGCAATAAGACCCGCCCTATGGGTTTTTACGTCGTCAAGCAGCAGGTGAACGGCGGCTTTGTCGCGACCGTTTCGATAAGCAAGACTGGTTAGCTTCATGAGGTTGTGGTAGCCCTCACGAGACTGCGCAAGCAGGGCTATGGACGGAAAGGCGAGGTTACGTTTTGCTGCCCCGCCCCCTTGTCCGGCGCGTGCCCCATCGGCCTCCTGGCCCAAAGACAAGGCCAAGCTACATCCGATAATCGGCTGGATGCCGGCTGTGGTTAGGGTCTCGGCGAACTCCAGAGCGCCAAAAAGATTATTGGTGTCCGTTATGGCCAAAGCCGGCATGCCATGGCTGTGACACAGTTCCGGCAGTTGGCTGACCCGTATGGCTCCTTCGGAAAGGGAATAAGCGCTATGCAAACGCAGATGGACAAAGCACGGCAATCCCGGTTGACCATCGAGACCGGTGTTGGCTTGTGACTCTGCTGCCATGGTTGGAACTGTTTCGGTTGGTCTAGAGCGCATTCACAAAAAGTGTACGCGGTTTTTGGGTTCGAATGCGCGACAAAACAAAGACCCTAGCCCGATGGAACAAAACTGGCCAGCATTAGGCAAAGAGACAGCGACCCCAAAAATGCGCTAACAACCACAATCCCTAAACAGTCTCTTGCCAGGTCGTTCATCGTCTTGTCTCCATGAATAAGCAGCCGCTATGTTCCTCTTTTGTTCTATTGTTGTCAAGGGCTATATGAACCTCATTGCCGTTTATACGGCAGCAAATCTTGGGAGGTCACCATGTTGTTCGCCGAATTCAACGTTCCAGCCTTGGTGTTGAGCTTCTTGCTGTGGATCGGCCTGCGTTCCCTGTGGTATTCGCCACTGCTTTTCGGTCGGGTTTTGGTTGCGGGGGACAGCCCCGGCACGCGAGATGCGTTTTCCTTTATCGCTCTACTGGGAAATATGCCGGTGGCTGTGATCGTTGTCTTTGCCGTCAACGCGGTGGTTCATTGGTTCGATTATGCCGGCGGGAACGTCACATGGCTGACCGGCCTTGCCGTCGGCTGGGTCCTTTGGCTCGGTTTTACCGTGCCGCCTTACTGTTTGGAATTGATCGACGGCACGCGAAAGGTCGCCGTCAGCCTTATTGCGTTAGGCTATTTCCTGGTCGGCTACGGGATCATCGGCGCGGTGATCGGCGCCTGGCAGTGATGTATTTTTCGGCTAATTCGGTTTTGCAGAATCGACCAATTTGCCGTCTCTCAACTCAACGATTCGGTCCATGCGCTCCACAAGATTATAATTGTGCGTCGCGATGACAGCGGCCAGGGCCTCATCTCTGACCAATTTCAATAGGGCATCAAAAACCGTGGCGGCCGTTTTTGGATCCAAATTACCCGTTGGTTCATCGGCCAAGAGGATGCGGGGCTTATTGGCGAGCGCCCGGGCGATGGCCACTCTTTGTTGTTCTCCGCCCGATAATTGCATGGGCTGGTGATCGGTTCGCGCGCTCAATCCTAATTCGCTCAACAATCGGTTCGCCTCCAACGTGGCATGGGCACGACTACGTCCGGCAATCATTTGGGGCAGAATGACATTCTCAAGCGCCGTAAACTCAGGCAACAAATGATGAAACTGATACACGAATCCGAGTTCTTCTCGGCGTATACGAGTGCGTTGTGAATCGCTCATGAGCGCGCAATCCGCACCGCCAATCAAGACATGGCCGGCAGTCGGTGCCTCAAGCAGTGCCGCAATATGAAGTAGGGTCGATTTTCCCGACCCGGACGGTCCCATGAGACCGATGATCTCGCCCCGATCGACCGTCAGACTGGCGCCGGTTAACACCTCAAGACTGGTTTCCCCTTGGACATAGCTGCGCTCGATATGGCGCAGTTCGATTGCCGGTACCTGTCGCTTTGCCATATGGACTATTCGTACCTCAGTGCCTCGACCGGATCGAGATTGGCCGCCCGCCAGGAGGGGTACAGCGTAGCAAGAAACGACAGCACCAGCGCCATCAGCACGATCGACATAATCTCATTAAAATCCATCTCGGCGGGCATGGTGGCAAGGAAATAAACTTCAGGGGAAAACAGTTCGGTGCCGGTCAATTTCGACAGCCATTGACGTAAAGTTTCGATGTTTTCACAAAAAGCAACGCCGAGAATAAGACCGAGCAATGTACCCACCAAACCGATCGCTGAGCCGGTAACAAAGAAAATGCGCATGATGGCACCGCGCGTCGCGCCCATGGTGCGCAAAACGGCAATGTCCTGCCCCTTGTCTTTGACCAACATAATGAGCCCCGACACGATATTCAGTGCAGCAACAAGAATGATCAATGTGAGGATCAAGAACATGACATTGCGCTCGACCTCCAGCGCATTAAAGAAGGTTGAATTAGTGACTTGCCAATCCAATACGATTATCGGCTCTCCGATGGCCGCTTGGATTTGCGACCGGAAACGAGGCGCGGCGTCCGGATCGTCGAGCATCACTTCGAGAGCGGTGACCCCGTCACCTTTATTGAAATAAAGCTGCGATTCTTCCAGGGGCATGAAAATGTAGCTGGAGTCGTATTCGGACATGCCAATCTCGAAAATGGCCACGACAGGATAGGCCTTCACGCGTGGGGTCACACCAAACGGCGTCACTGCGCCCTGCGGTGACATCAATGTCACGCGATCACCCACACTCACGCGCAACAGAGCCGACAGGCGCGTGCCGATAGCAATCCCGGTTTCATCATCCAGTCGTGCCAGGTCACCCCGCAAGATATTGTTCGAAACGACCGACAGATCTTTTAGGTCGGCCTGTCGCATACCTTTAACCAAGACACCGGTTTGCACGCTATTGGCTGACGCCAACACCTGCCCCTCGACAAACGGCGCGACGCGGATCACACCGTCAAGGGCGCGCACGCGGTCGGCCTTTTCGTCAAATCGGTTGAGCTGCTGGCCGGTAACGCCGTAGACCATGATGTGACCGTTCAGACCCAGAATGCGGTCCAACAGCTCGATGCGAAAGCCGTTCATAACGGACATGACAATGATCAGCGTGGCAACCCCAAGCATGATGCCGACAAGCGAAAAGCCGGAGATAATCGAGATGAAACTTTCGCGCCGGCGCGCACGCAGATAGCGCAGTGCGAGCATCCACTCAAACGGGGCAAAAGGAATTGTCAAAGTTACTCTCCCGGTGCCGCAAACTTATTGACGGCCGCATCAGGCGAAAGCTCTTCTCGCTCGCCTGTGGCACGATGCTTAATTTCAACAACACCCTTTTTGAGTCCGCGCGGACCTATGATGATTTGCCAAGGCAAACCGATCAGGTCCATGGTCGAGAACTTGGCCCCCGCTCGTTCCGCCGTATCATCATATAGCACATCAATACCGGCGTTTTGGAAACGCTGATAGAGGTCGGCGCATGACCGGTCACTGCCGGCGTCCCCCGGTTTCAAATTAATCAAGCCAATCATAAAGGGCGCCACCGATTCGGGCCAAATAATGCCGCTCTCATCATGACTGGCCTCAATGATGGCGGCCACCAAACGCGAAACACCGATGCCATAGGAGCCCATTTCAACGGTTATGGACGCGCCATCCGGACCGGTCACGGTCGCGCCCATGGATTTGGAATATTTGGTGCCGAAGTAAAAAATGTGGCCGACTTCAATTCCCCTGGCACTCAGACGGCGATCTTCCGGAACTTCGGCTTCAAACGTCGCTTGGTCATGTTTGTCGTCGGTCGCTGCATAGAGTTTGATGCGTTCGTCAATGAGCCCACTCAAATCCGCATTATAGTCGACGTCGTCGCCGGGCGGATCCATGTCCACAAGGTCCTTATGACAGAACACCTGACTTTCGCCGGTATCCGCCAAGATGACGAATTCGTGGCTCATATCACCACCGATCGGCCCCGCATCGGCAGCCATAGGGATGGCACGCAATCCCAGACGGGAAAACGTACGCAAATAAGCGACAAACATTTGATGATAAGAATGCCGTGCCCCGTTCACGTCAATGTCGAAAGAATACGCATCTTTCATGAGGAACTCGCGTCCGCGCATGACACCAAACCGAGGGCGGATCTCGTCCCGGAACTTCCATTGAATGTGATAAAGGTTGATCGGTAGATCTTTGTAGGACTTCAAGCTTGACCGAAAAATGTCGGTAATCAGTTCTTCATTCGTCGGACCATAGAGCAAATCGCGGTCATGGCGGTCTTTGATGCGTAGCATTTCCAGACCGTAATCATCGTATCGGCCGCTTTCCCGCCAAAGGTCTGCCGATTGAATCGTCGGCATTAACATTTCAATGGCACCGGCGCGATCTTGCTCTTCCCGAACGATTTGTTCGATTTTCTTCAATACACGCAGGCCCAGAGGCAACCAGGTATATATTCCGGACGCAGATTGCCGGATCATGCCGGCCCGCAGCATCAACCGGTGAGAAATAATTTGCGCCTCCGAAGGCGTTTCTCTCAAGGTCGGTAGAAAATACTGCGACAAACGCATGTTTAAAGGTCGCCGATTATTTGGCGTGTGACGCCGCCATGTCCAATTTAAAGCAAGAACGGGGTTCTTTTAGGAGAAGGCGCGTGCAATGGCAATGGCGCCCCCAAGGCACCTCAAGGGATCTTCAGGAGCCATCAGTTCATTTGGGATGGAATGCCATTGGAGGACCGCGCCGCTTGCCGTCCACACGTCAAGGCCTTGACGGGGTCGGACGGAAA
>SMXP01000106.1 GCA_004356335.1 Alphaproteobacteria bacterium
ATTGAACCAGCTTATGTTCCGGTTCCCGGCCGCGCACGAAGTCTTCCGAATCTTCGTATTCCGCATAGATCGATATCCCGGTCTCACGCCCGCCCACCAGAAAAGGTATGTTGATTTCGCCGGTCACATTATTTTTGTCGTAACGGCCGCCGGTATAACTGATAGAACCGTTCATGCCGTCAGCCGCCGTCAATCCTTCACCTAAGGTGGTCTTGGGATAGAAGTTCAACAGACCACCGATCCGGCCCGCACCGTAAATGGCCGGCGTCGGACCGCGAATGATTTCTATGCGCGCGGTCGCGCCCACCGGCAGGGGGAAGAAGCCGTTATTGGTGACCCGTTTGAAGCCGCGGAAATAATTGTCGCCACGCTGGCCACGAACGCTGATGACGCCGGGAACCCCGAAGAAACTGCCGCCAAACGTGCCCGGCACCGTGGTGATAAAGTCATCGATATCTTGGATCGAATAGCGCTCCATGGTGGTGTCGCTGATCACGCTGATCGACCGCGGCGTTTCCACAAGAGCCCGGTTAAGACCGAACACCGATTCAGTTTGCTGTTCTTCAAGCAACCCGACCGGATCGACAATGACGATCATTTCCTCGATACCGGAAGGCGGCGCTTCGTCTTCTTCGGTTTCGTCGTCTTGCGCTTGCGCTTGATATGAAGCGAAAGCCAAAGCGAAAGCGGCGATGCCGCCCAACAAAAATGACCGCGCGCCCGAAAGGCGTTGCGAAAATGAAAAAAGCTGACTTGGATCGCGCCACTCAATTGGCGACATGATTGGCGACGTGCTCGACGTATTGCTCATTTTGAGATCCCCCTGATCTTTTCAGACGTAGACCGCCTAACTCCCCGATCAACAATGTAACACGCGGCTCTCATCCCTGCCCGAAATCAATGCCAACGCGCCCTTGCTTAATCGTTTAAGGATAGTGCCGAGACGAAGTGCCAAGAGAACGGCCCTAGAGTCAAGTCCTGTCGAACCGATTAAACAACGCCAGCCAGAACAGACAAACGCGCAAAAGCCCACTTTTCCGCCATTGAGTGACGCGATCCGAGCCTTTTTTATCGGGTATCGGACGATGCTTTTCTTAACGACCCTCTGGTCACAAGACGCATATCCAGGGACATGTTTACCTGGGGCGCATCGTCACCCGTGATCCGTCGAATGAGCAGCGCGGCGGCCTCGGTTCCCAGTTTCGAGAACGGCTGGCGCACGGTCGCCAGACCGGGAATGGAAAAGCGCGCCCACGGGATATCGTCAAAACCGACAACGGAAACATCCTGCGGCACAGAGCGGCCGAGTTCATGTAGGGCGCGCATCACACCGATCGCGATAAAATCATTGCCGCAAACGATAGCACTCACTTCAAGATCACCCAGCCGTGCGCGCGTCTCGTTTGACAGATCGATCGAGAATGCATTCTCGACTTCCCATTCGACCTGCGCCTTACCATCAAGATGATCGACGAAACCGTCACGTCTTAGCTTTGCACTCGATAATGATTGGGGGCCGACGATCATTCCAATGCGCTTATGGCCCAATGAAAGGATGTGGTCACTTAAGAGTCTGCCGCCGGAATAATAATCGGAAGAGATTGTATCGTAATTTGGTAGCGGCCGATCAACCACCACAATGGGAACATCGATACGGTATTCCGACAAACTGTCATGCTCCGTTGCCGGACACCAAATAAGTCCCTCCACCCCGCGGCTGATAAGATCTTCAGCTCCCTCGCGCTCAATATCTTCATTCTCTTCGGAGTCCACCAGGAATACGGCATAACCGGCACGGCGCGCCGCACTTTGCACCACTTGCGCCAATTGGGGGAAGTAGGGGTTTTTAAGGTCGGGCAGAATCAAACCGATTGATAAGGTCTGTCCTGTTCGTGTGGCCTTGGCCGCGTGATTAGCTCGATATCCAACTTCTTTCGCGGTTTCGAGAACAAGCTTTTGGATATTGGCACCGACTGAGCCTTTACCATTCAAAACATAAGACACGGTCGCCGTAGATACACCGGTGATCTCGGCAATATCCCGTAAGGTTGGTCTGTTTCGATAGGTGGTTCTGGCTATGACCCAATCTAATACCCCGTTAGATCGCGTATCGTTTGAACAGTCTGCAACCAATTTTCCGAATTTGTCGAGCGGCTATTGTTATGTCCATGTTGTTAAATTGTTATTGTATATAACTCACATTTTCATTTTATCGCTGAGATTTGTTCCTTACGTCTTATGAATTGACCGGCTTACCATTGAACAGGCCATCACGCATTGATGGGTCCAGGATTCCTTGTCCGCTTTAAGATTTATTGACTTAAACGTTTAAGTTTTCTAGCTTTACATTTCAAGATAGAAAATCACATCGCGTTGGCATAATTCGCGGTAAATGCGGCGGATTCAGAATATGTTGGGGAAAAGGTCGCCCTGCCATTTCGAAAACCCGCAATATGGAGAAAGTTCAGTCCATGGGGATCGCGGTTATCGGCAGCATCAATACGGACCTAACCATAAGGGTTCCCCATTTCTCAAAGCGCAACGAAACCGTTATGGGGACCGGTGATTATACGCTGTTGCAAGGGGGAAAAGGAGCTAACCAGGCGGCCGCCGCAGCGGCCGCCGGCGCAAATGTGCATATGATCGGCAAAGTGGGTGCGGACGATTTCGGCATCCGCGCCGTTGAAAGTTTAACCGCAATTGGTGTGAATTGTGATTATGTATCTCGCACGTCGGAACACGCCACCGGCCTTGCCACAATCTTAGTCGATGACACTGGCGATAATTCTATTACCGTAGCGCCCGGCGCAAACGCCCAATTAAGTGCCAAGGATATCCGTGCGGCTGAGACAATCATAACTCAATCTCAAATCGTCATGCTACAACTTGAAATTCCTATGGCCACCGTCGAAGAGGCGATTCGTATTGCCCGCATCAACGGTGCATTGGTGCTTCTCGATCCCGCTCCAGCGCCATCGAAACCTCTCGACTTCCTGGACTATGTCGATTACCTGACGCCCAATGAGATCGAGGCGGAGGCTTTAACAGGCCTCTCGACAGCTTCAGCGATGGGGCCAAAAGAGGTTGCGGATTATTTGCTCAATTTAGGTGTAAAGAATGTTGCTCTAACCCTGGGCGACCGGGGTACATTCATCGCCAACCAAGAACACAAAGAGCAAATACCACCATCCAGGGTCACCGTCGTCGACAGCACGGGCGCGGGAGATGTTTTTAGCGGATTCTTAGCGGCATCATTGGTGCAGGGATTGACGTTCAGGGAATCTTCGGAAATGGCTTCCGCCGCGGCAGCTTTATCCGTGACGCAACCCGGCGCAAGATCAAACTTACCCAATCGACACCAAGTTGAAGAGTTTATGTCTAGAGCATTTCCGAGATTAATTGACTCATGAAAATGCTCTAGATTCCCAGTTTGGTCGCGTTTTCGGACGGAAAACCGGGTCCACTTTTCCTGAAAACGCTCTAGCTAAACATCCGCTATCTCGCGTGCGCAATAACGCAATACGTCTTTTCATCAAGGCTGGTTTTTCTCTATTCTGAGATCGTAAATCCGCCGTCAACCGCCAGTGTTTGTCCGGTAATCCATGATGCCGCCGGGCTTGTCAGAAATAACACCGCCGGCGCAATATCTTTTGGCTGCCCAATTCTGCCAAGCGGTGAGGCCGCCGCTTTTTCTCTAGCGGAATCCATATATTCCGCCATTAAATTTGTTTCAACGGATCCTGGTGCAACTGCATTGGCACGAATTCCGTATCGCCCCCAAGACACCGCATAGCTCTTCACGAGTTGGATCATGGCCGCTTTTGCGGCGCTATAGCCGGGAGCCGGCTCGTACCCGGCATAGGCCGTGCTAGACGCAATAGCGATCAAACTCGCCCCGCCCGGAAAATTACTGACTTTTAGTTTTTCGAAACCGGCATGACTGATGTGAAACACGCTCGAAAGGTTGACGGCAAAGGCGCCATCAAATCCGTCGGGATCCCATTCACTGTCATGTTTGTATTGATGACCGCCCGCATTGTTAATCAAGATATCCAATCGGACGATCGATTCCATAACGGCCTTGATTTGCTTTTTGTCAGTGATATCCAATTGGCGATAGTCCAATCCGGAAAGATCGTGTTCATACTCGTTTGCAGAACCACGGCGACCGGTGATGACCACATGGGCACCAGCATCTCTGTAGCTTTCGGCGATTGCGCGACCGATGCCGTTAGATCCGCCCGTCACAAGCACGCAAGCGTCCGTATAGTCGTAGGTGATCCCTTCGAACATTCTTCACTCCATTGTTTCGCGTGCCCCGTATCACTCCCTATTGTCTGCGATCGAGACCCAAATAGCCTATGATTCCACGCGACCACCTCCCCGGCGGTACTCGCGGGGAGAAATATCGTATTGATTGCGGAATGAGCGGCTGAAGTGCGCCGACCCGTTAAAGCCCCATCGAAAGCAAATTTCAGATATGGACAATTGCACGTGCTGGGGACTGATCAGATCTGCGCGGCATCGTTCGAGACGGCGTGACCGCACATAATTGCTAAAGCTATTCCCCGCTAAGGTGAATAATTTCTGCATATAGCGTAGCGAAACGCCGTGCTCCTCGGCAACGCGGCTGGGAGTAAGATCCGGATCGCTGAGCAATGTTTCTATTGTTTGGCAGATCCTCTGGAGATGGGCGGACCTGGCACCGGCCGCACCACCAAGACCGAAAACCTCTTTCTCGCCGGCCAGACTGTTAATTAGGAATTCGGTGAGTGCCAACTCAATCGGCCGGAGTTGGTCGTCAGTGATTTCCGTTAGCACGTCGGCTAGCGAGCGCAACATACCGGCCAAAACGTGATTGATGCCGGACGCTCCCGATAGCCGGCCCAGGCCCAGGGATAGCGGAGAAATCAGGCGCGGATTGAGTGCCAGGCGAGGGGCCTTGATGAAAAACTGGCGAAACGGCGACATAAATTTGAGCGTCGCCCCTACGCCTGTCGGGCCATAGACGATGTCGTCCGGAGAGAGTTCGAAACGCCGTTGGCCATCAATCAGCTGAGCTTCGCCCTCCAGAAGAAGCGCCAGCCATATGGCCGGCGATTGGTCCGGATAGCGGCCCGAAATCTCCTGAGCATCCGCATCCACCAAAGCAAACTCGATGCCTAAGGGTGAGACAAGGCACGATATGGAGCCGCGAAAACTATCCGTATCGGGTATTTGCCCGACGGGAAGACACAATCGGCTTAGAGCGTCACACCAAGCTTGGCGCCGCTCTTCTTCGGGAAAGGAGTCGGTCGTAAATTCCCAAACCGCCATCAGATCGTATTAGCCCTTAGTTCATTTGTCCCAATTCCTTTGGCCTTGGTCTGGCCAAATATCTTAGGCCACATCGTCCACATGGAAGATAACCCGTGTGAATTGTATATAGCTAGTCCACGTTCACAATTCATTGAATTAGGGAACGGGGGTCTAGATTCGTTATTGGTCGCGCATTCGAACCCAAAAACCGCGTACACTTTTTGTGAATGCGCTCTAGCCGACCAAAAGACCAAGAACGGTCTGCCGCGTAAGAAATGACCATTCCGGCGCTTAAGTAGATCGTGGAGTAACACGATTTAAGCTGTCAGGGGCCTGTCATCGAAAAGTACGCTCATCATGCTCAGCGATTTATGCTGGACATGGTCGGGATCGATGGTCACACGATCTGTGTCGTGGCGCGCGCCGAGCACGTAGAATAAAGGCCAATAATGGTCCGGACTTGGCACGGAAAGCATGGCGTCCCGACCCAGGGACTCGTAATCAAATAGACTTTCAGGATCATTATTGAGGATAGCGTCCTTGACCCGATTGTTGAAACGTGTCGCCCAATCATATGGCTCGGAGTGCAAGTCCCAATCCATCAAGGATAGATTGTGGACCACGTTGCCACTTCCCATAATAAGAATCCCCTCATCTCGTAACGGCTTTAAGCGGCGACCCAAGTCGAAATGCCAGGATGTCGGTTTGGTGGCATCTAAGCTCAGTTGAACCACCGGGATGTCGGCCTGGGGAAAAGCTTTAAGCAGAACTGACCAGGTTCCGTGGTCTAGCCCCCATGAATTGTCAAATTGGACCTTTGTCGGAGCCAGTAAATCGCGGATCCTTTCGGCCAGCGCCGGCGCGCCGGGGGCGGGATATTGAATATCAAACAAAGCGGCGGGAAGAGTTCGGCCAAAATCATGGATCGTTCGAGGTTTTGTCATTGCGGTGACGGACGTATCTCGCGTGCACCAATGGGCCGAGATGCTCAATATGGCTTTTGGACGGCCAATCGTCTGGGCGATGCGGCCCCAACGCTGGGTGCACATATTGGTTTCAAGGGCGTTGGTTGGACTACCATGTCCGAAAAATACGATCGGTGTTCGTGCGTCACCGTTCACTTGAAAAGTCCATTCTCATTTCCGGGCCGTCCTTTGCCGCCGGGCGCATTGCAACTCTCAAAGATTACAGCGCATTCAGGAAAAGCATGCCCCGGCGACGGCCGGGGTGGGCCTAGAGCGTTTCCGAACTTAACAGAATCGCGAAAACGCTCTAAGTCCTTGTTTGGTCGCGCATTCGGACGGAAAACCGGTACCCACTTTTCCTGAATGCGCTCTAAGTCCTTGTTTGGTCGCATTTTCTTAACGCGAACCGGTATCCACTTCGCTCGAAAATGCTCTAGTTGACTTGCTGTTGTTTGCGCAACCGCTCCCAGCACGCTTGATAGCGCGGTACCAGCCAACCGTTTAATTGACGTTGCGCCCCTTCCTGCCAGGAATATCGTCCCCGTTTTGCGAAGCGCGATCTCAGACCGACCTGGATCAATCCATCAACATGCTGGTCCTGAGCCATGATTTCCATGGCCGTGCTCATGGTCATGTCCAATCGATGGCCGAAAGCGGGATCCGCCATGGCGCCCGGCGCAAACAGCACGCCGGTATCCATTGTGAAAGTCTCAGGGCCATCCGCCCGCACAATCAGATAGATCACCATGTCGCAGGACAAAATCAATGATAGTGTCGGTGGAATATTGGTGAACAGCATTTGGTTGCGGCGCTCTTCCGTCAGATTGGGGAAGAGCGGGAACAGAGCTTTCTGTGTCGCGTTAAAGCTGGCGTCAGGATGAGTCGTCCCGTTGAAGCGCAAATAACCGGCCGTGCCTTCGGGCAGCTCGGGGAAACTCGCCAGCCTGCTGGGAACGAAATCGTGAAGCGGACCTTGGTGAAGACGGTTGGCGTGATAGCCGTCATTGTTATTTTCGAACATCACTTTCCAGTTCCACTCGAAACGAGTGCCGGGCTCCGGCCGCGGCCCTTCCGTATTGGCCAAGTCATAAGGCGCGATCGCTTCAGCAACCGCTTCGAGACGAGGCGATAAGGGGGGTGCGTCTGTATCAAAATGAATGAAGATGAAGCCCAACCAAACTTCTACTTTGAATTCGGGCAAGTTGAATTCCGATTTATCGAAATTGCACGTCTTATCCATAGCCGGCGCGCTCACCAATTTACCGTCCAGCGCGTATGTCCAATGATGGTACGGGCAGACAAAACCACGCGTGTTGCCGCTTCCTTCCGCCACCAACATGGCGCGGTGCTGGCATACGGCAGACATCGCTCTCAACACGCCATCGCGATCGCGGACAACGATAATCGGTTCCCCAATGATTGAGGTGGTAAAATAATCGCCCGGTTCAGCGGCCCAGGATTCTCGCCCGGCGCACAGCCATTCGTGACTAAAAAGGGCCTCTTTCTCGAACTCGTAAAAGGCCGAATCGGTGTAACATTCGGGCGGCAACGTTTCCGCGTCCTCGATGGGCAAAACAGAGCTGTGCAGCCTGTTAAAAAATGCGTCGGTAAGCAGAGAATTGTTCATCGTGATGCCTGTCGTGTCGAAAGGGGAAATCCTGTCGATTCCGGTCGGATGCTAACCTCAGGTCAAGATACCGGTCTTGCACCTGCGCGCACAGGTCTTGGCCAATAAAGAGGAAAACCCCGTTCGCGGCACCGCAGACCTCCTGAATATATGATAATTGTATACATTAACATGGAAAGGTGAAGGGGGCGCGCACAAGTGAACGGGCGCTTTGGTGCAAGACTCCAGCAAGCTGGACCTTATAACCTGCCGATATTCCTCAAAGAAGAAGGCGTAGCATAGGTTATGAGCACCACCGTAAAACTAAAGACCAAAGAATTGATGCCAAATTTTGGTACGGAGATATTGAACGTCAATTTGGCTACGGCCGATGACGAGGCGCGCAATCAGGTCGTCGAAAACTTCAATAGGCACGGCGCGATCCTGCTGCGCGACCAAAAAATGACTCCGGATGACCTTATGTCTTTTGTCAGTTTATTTGGCGAGCCTGAGAATCATACGCAAAAGCAGTTCACCTTGCCCGGCTATCCTAAGATTTTCCTTATTGGCAATAAGAAGATTGACGGACATCAGATCGGTTCCAATTTCGACGGGATCGGTTGGCATACGGATTATTCCTACAAGAAAGAGCCGGTGAAGTGCACCATGCTCTATGCTGTGGAAGTGCCCGCCGAGGATGGCGATACCTTGCTGGCGGATTTATGTGCGGCCTATCAGGCCCTAAGCTCCGAAAAGAAGAAGGAATTTGACGGACTTGTTTTACACCACAGTTATGCCCAACTGCAAAACACCCGGCCCTATGGCTGTAACAAACTAACCAAGCAGCAAGAGGAAGAAAATCCGGACGTATTTCATCCTCTCATTCGGACCCACCCAGTTGACGGTCGGAAGGCGCTTTGGGTAAGCACCGGTACGGTTAAAGATATTGTCGGCATGCCCAACTCGGAAGGGCTTAAGCTGATCGACGAACTGGTCGAATTCGCGACGCAAGATCAGTTCGTTCATCGTCACAAATGGCGGGTCGGCGACATTCTGCTTTGGGACAACCGTTGCACCCTTCATACAGGTACCCTATTTGACGACACAAAATACGTCCGTCTCGCTCACCGAATGTGGGTGAAAGGCGACAAGCCTTATTGAGCCCTTCCCTATAGACGAAAATCACGGTGTCAAGATGACCCAGTCTGTGACCAGAACCTGGTTGATTACCGGCGTCAGCAGTGGCCTGGGCCGTTCGCTCGCCGAAACCGCATTGGCGCGCGGAGACGTGGTCGCCGGTACTGTCCGCACATTAAAGGATAAAGAGGCGTTCGAAGCCGCCGCACCGGACCGCGCACTTGGATTCCTGCTCGACGTTACCGATACCAAAGCAGTGGAACAAACCGTTGCAGCCGTCGAAGACACGACGGGGGGTGTAGACATTTTGGTGAACAATGCCGGTTATTGTCTTGTGGGCGCCGTCGAGGAGGCGAGCATGGCGGAAATTCGTGCTCAGTTCGACGTCAACGTGTTTGGTGCCATAGCCGTCATTCAAGCCGTGTTGCCTTTTATGCGCGGCCGGCGTGCCGGTCATATTGTGAATATTAGCTCTATTAGCGGCCTCGCCGCCTGGGCCGGTACGGGTATCTATTGCGCGAGCAAATTTGCCTTAGAGGGCGTGACGCAGACACTCGCTCAAGAGGTGGGGGTTCTAGGAATCAAAGTGACCAATATCGAGCCGGGCGGCATACGCACCGATTTTGCCGGCAGGTCGCTCGCCCATACGGATCGTATCATAGACGATTACAACGATACCGCACACGATTCACGTCGCATCATTGCCGAACACCTAGGGCACGAGCCGAACGATCCCAAAAAAGTCGCCCAAGCGGTGCTTAAAATCGTCGACTCCGAACACCCGCCCCTGCATCTCTTATTGGGCAACGACGCAATGTATTATGTCGGCAAAAGTTTAGGCGCCTTCCAATCTGAAATGGCAGAATGGTCGTCGTTAACGTTCGACACGGGTTTTGACGAGAGCAACGATTAGAGCGCATTCACAAAAAGTGTACGCGGTTTTTGGGTTCGAATGCGCGACCAATAACAAATCTAGACCCCCGTTCCCTGATTCAATGAATTGTGAACGGGGGTCTAGGGAACGTCACGGCTCTGCTCCCTATCGCGCAAGGCGGTCTTTAGCACTTTGCCGTAATTGTTTTTGGGCAGGCTATCAACGAATCGATAATGCTTGGGGCGCTTGAAACGCGCCATATGATCCAAACAAAATTGTTCAAGAGAATCCGGATCCCCATTTGTTCCTGCCACAGGCACCACATAGGCCACCACCACTTCACCCCACTCGCGGTCAGGGCGCCCAATAACCGAGACCTCGGCGACGTCCGGGTGCTTCACAAGGACTTCTTCCACCTCCCGCGGATAAATGTTGGTGCCGCCTGATATGATCAAATCTGTCGAACGGTCCTTAAGCGTTAAGAATCCGTCTTCGTCAAAGGTGCCAACGTCGCCTGTGTGAAGCCAACCGTCCCGCAACGTGTCGGCGCTGGCTTTTGAATTGCGCCAGTAGCCGCTCATAACGGTTTCGCCACGGACCAGGACCTCGCCAATTTCGCCCTGGGAGAGCCACGCACCATCATCATTAGCGATACGCACCTCGACGGCGCTTTGCGGAATGCCGACGGAAGAAAGCCGTTCGCGCCAGCGCGGGTGGTCTTTGTCGGCATGAACACGCGCGCTCAAAGCCGTGATGGTCATGGGGCTTTCACCTTGTCCGTATAGCTGAGCCAGTTTCGGCCCGAACCGGTCTAGCCCGGCGAGGCAATCATCCACATACATGGGACCGCCGCCATATATGATGGTTTTCAAATTGGTCGTGTCCGTAGCGGACGGATGGTCAACCAACCGTTTCACCATGGTCGGCGCCGCGAAAAAGACCACGTCCGGATATGTCTCAATCAGTGAATAAATCTCTTCCACATCGAATCTGCTGCTTTCAGGGATGATGTGACACCCTGCCTGCATGACATGGGGGAGCGCATAAAGACCTGAACCATGGCTCATTGGCGCCGCATGGAGAATCGCCCGCCAGGGCGCCTCTTGGTCGACATCGGCGAAATAGCACAAGCTCATGGCCAGCAGATTGCGATGGCTAAGCACCGCCCCTTTGGGTTGCCCGGTCGTGCCGCTGGTGTAAAACAGCCAGGCTGGATCACCGGGTTCACGGGACACCAGCGGAAACCCATCAAATGCCAACATCCTGTCGTAATCGTGTCCAGGAACCTCGATGACAGACTGAAGCGACCCTCCGGCCAGGGGACTAATGGTTTCCATTAGGTCCGACGTCGCAAAGCAAAGCCGAGCCTCGCTATTTTCGAGGATGTAAGCAAATTCATTTTGATGAAGCTTTGCGTTGATCGGAACCGCAACGAGTCCGGCGTGCCATGTCGCATATAAAAGCTCAAGATATTCCGGGCAATTGCGCAGCGTAAGGGCCACGCGCTCACCGGTCTTTAGCTTGAAGCGCTCGCGCAGGGCACAAGCAAGGCGGCTCACCCGGTCAGCGACGACCCCATAGTTTTGTATGACCGTTGTCCCCTTCGCCACAGCGGCGCGGTCTTTGAAGGTGCGGCCAACCCGCGCCATATGAATGGCGATATTCATTCGTCGTCTCTTTTCGCCAACTCAATTGCCTCCAATTATTAGAGCGCATTCAGGAAAAGTATGTCCCGGCGAAGGCCGGGGCCGACCCGATTTTCCTGGAAACACTCCCTGGAAACACTCTAGGAGGATACAGAGCCTGAAATGAATCCAAGCAACCAAATTGACTAATCTTAACAAATGGGCTATTGTATCGCTAATAGAAATAGTGTTTCGACTGTCGAAACGCCCATGGAGGGCACTTTCGGAAACATCCAAGCGCTGATTGTTGAGGTTGGCTAGCCCGGTCTTATCCATCGGCTCCATCGGCGCCTTCACCGATCTCATTGGGACAGGGAGATGAGCATGGTTCAAAAGGCACGCGCCTATAACTGGAACACACTGCCAAAAGAGGTGGTGCGCCCGGGTGTGTCCCGTAGCGGCTTTCGCGGTGACAATGTTCTGCTGGTAATGAACTGGCTTGAGCCGGGGATGGAAGTCAATCCACACAGCCATCCTTTCGAGCAAGTGATCTATATCGTTCAAGGCCGAATTCGATTTCGCATTGGCGACGATGTTGTCGAGGGGGAACCGGGCAGCCTCATTCGAATCCCGCCCAATGTGGAACATTGTGGAGAGCCGATCGGTGATGAGCCCGTGCTGAATCTCGATGTCTTTAGTCCTATTCGGGAAGACTACAGACATCTTGTGGATTATCAGGAACCCGACTTCCAAGACGACTAAACGCTATGATGAACATCTTCGAGCAGCATTTGGCCCTAAAAGAAAAAATTAGAGCGGGACAGCCCACACTAGGACTTTTCATAAGAACACCTGCGCCGCAGATAGTCGAATCGCTTGCACAGACAGGCCTCGATTTCGTCGCGCTTGATGCCGAACACGCACCGTTCGGGATCAATGCCTTAGACACATGCATATTGGCCGCCCGCGCCAGCGGAATACCTGTCCTCGTGCGTGTGCCGGAGGCAACGTCGAGCAAAGTCTTGAGCGTCCTCGATATGGGCGCGGCGGGCATCATCGTCCCGCACGTCAAAACTGCCGGCGAAGCTCTGGAATCGGTCGCCGCGTCGCGTTACGTCGGCGGCACCCGAGGTTTCTCCGGGGCCCATCGCGCGGCTGCCTACGGCGCCATGCCGGCCGACACATTCAAGAAAAAAAGTGACGCATCGACAATTGTTATCGACCAGATTGAAGATGCCGACGGTGTCAAGAACATCGACGAGATCGCCGCTGTCTCAACCTTGGATGCGGTCTTTATTGGACGCGCGGATCTTGCGAATTCCCTGGGCGCCGCAACGCCAGATGATCCAGCCGTAGATCAAGCCGTAGACGGAATTTGCAAGGCCAGCCTTCAAGCGGGGCGGACAATTGGCATGTATCTTTCCACAACAGACGATATCAAAAAGTTTCGAGCAAAAGGCGTTAGCCTGTTCATTATTTCCACCGATCAGGGCCTGCTCGTCAAGGCGGCACGCACTGTAGCCGAGGACTTCAAAGGGGTTTGATGTGTCCCAAAGCGTGCCCATTCATGCCGTCGTTACATCGCTCTCCATCATTGAGACGATGGCTCATGCCGATGGGCCGATTGGCGTGAGCGAACTCGCTAGGTCGACGGGAACAACGAAGCCACGCATCTACCGTCATTTGAGAACCCTGGTCGATCAGGGATATGTGACGCAAGATCCCTTAACCGACAAATATCTCTTGAGTTTGCGGTTATTCCACCTTGGCCAAGCCATTGCCGAAAAGACCGAATTTCTCTCCGAAGCCCGCCGAATCATGCCCATATTGCGCGACCGTGCCAAACAGACCGTCACGGTGGGGCAAGCCGAGGACAATGGTGTGCGCATTCTCGATATTTCCCGATTCCGGGCCGAGTTCGAAATCACTACTCCCCCCGGTACTCTTTTTGAGTTTCACTCATCGGCACAGGGTAAAATCGCGCTTGCTTTTGGCCCGAAACGGCTTTGGCAAAAAGTCGAAAACCACCCACTGCGCAAGCGCACCGAGAAAACCAACACAGACGTTGCCCGCCTCAAAGAGGAAGTCGACAAGATCAAAAAACTTGGCTGGGCGGTCGCGCCTGAAGAAGTTCTCATCGGAATAAATGCTTTGGCAGCTCCGATCCTTGACGGAACCGGTATGCTGGCCGGGACCATCACAATCGTGGGATCGGTTCAATACCTAAAACCGAAGCCCGCCCCCGAATTAATTGCGGCGGTTTTAGATGCAGCAAAACAAATCTCCACTAGGCTTGGTTATAGAGAGGCCGCGGCAGGATGATAACGTACGCGCTTGCCATAGACATTGGCGGTACGTTCACCGATGCGGTTCTCATTTGCAGCGATGGACGCAGTTGGACCGACAAGGCGCTGACAACCCCCCGCGATTTATTGGAGGGGTTTTTTCATGCGGCCGATCTGGCATTGGATCGAGCGGGAATCGGATTGGATCAAGTTGACGACGTGGTCGTTCACGCCACCACAGTGGTCACCAACGTACTTATCGAGCGCAAGGGGGTGCCCACAGGTCTCATCGTGACCGAAGGCTTTCGTGACGTTCTCTACATCCGAGACGAGCACCGATACGACATGTTTGACCCGCAAATCGAATATCCTGAACCTCTTATCACAAGGGACGTCACCTGGGGTCTCAACGAACGCACCTATGCCGACGGAACGATCGGGATTGAAACAAACGCCGATGCGGTTCATGCCATTGCCAAGGAGCTCAAATCGAAGGAGGTTTCATCGGTCGCTGTTTGTTTGCTAAACAGTTATTGTAATCCTGAGAATGAGCGAAAGGTTCGTCAGCTGTTAAACGAAGTGGCACCTGATGTGTTTATCTCATTGTCGAGCGACGTCGCACCGCAAATGCGTGAGTATCTGAGAGCCAGCACGACTGCCATAAACGCTTATACAGTTCCGATCACCCGCCCCTATCTTAATGCCTTGAGCGAAAGATTGAAGAAGAGTGGGGTTGCCCAAGAACCTTTGATCATGTTGTCAAATGGCGGCGTGGTTGGCGCGCGTGTCGCCGGCACCTATCCCGTACGTATGATTGAATCCGGACCGGCTGCAGGGGCGTTGGCAGCCGGCTACATCGCACGTAAATTCGGCATCGATAATCTTCTTTCTTTCGATATGGGCGGTACAACCGCCAAGGCGTGCCTCATTCAAAATGGTCAGCCCCTTGTGGTCGGTATGTTTGAAGTGGATCGCCAATATTTGTTCAAACCGGGAAGCGGAATGCCGGTTACCGTACCGTCCATTGACATGATCGAAATTGGCGCCGGTGGCGGATCGATTGCCCGTGTCGACGCGCTGGGTCTTTTGAAGGTAGGGCCCGACAGTGCCGGATCAGATCCCGGGCCGGCATGTTACGGTCGCGGCGGCTTGAACCCGTGCGTTACCGATGCGGATGTTGTGTTGGGCATCCTTGATCCCCTCAATTTTCTTGGCGGCGATATGGCCCTGGACCTTAACAATGCGCAGCGCGCCGTGCAGGATCTGGCGGATAAACTTGGCGTATCGCTTATGGAAGCTGCGTTTGGCATTTTTAGCGTGGTCGGCGAATCGATGGCTGCGGCGGCGCGCGCCCACGCGACTGATCGCGGCGTAAATTATCGAGGACTGCCTCTTCTGGCTTTTGGCGGCGCCGGACCTGCCCATGCATGCTATGTGGCGGAGCGTCTCGACAGCGCACAGGTCATCTATCCGCCCATGGCAAGTGTATTGAGTGCTTTCGGAACACTGGTGACGCCCGTGAGACTCGATCTTGTGCGCGGAGGGTTATGCCGATTGACCGACGTCGATTGGAACATTGTCGATTCTATTATTGAAGACATGCTCAATGAAGGCAAAGAGGCTCTATTGGAAGCGGGACTTCCTGCCGATTCGGTCGCTTATTCATTCGGAGCCGATATGCGATACTTTGGACAACAAAACGAAGTCACCATATCCCTTAATGCCGATCCTCGCACAGCTCGTGACTTGCAAGAGCTTCGATCCCGCTTCGAGGAAGACTATGAAGCACTTTACGGCGTGCGCCTCGATGACATCGATGTGGAGATTGTAAGCTGGCGCGTCACGGCTCATGGCGGTGCTACCGGACGCGAAGCAACAATTATGCTTGCAGACAAACCCGGAAAGCCCAAATCATCCCGAAAAGTCTATTTCGAGCATGAATTCGCGGACGTTCCTGTATATGACCGGACCGCCCTCGCTCCGGAGCAACAAATAGAAGGACCGGTCATTGTTGAGGAACGAGAAACCACCACCTTCATTCTGCCCAATTGGAACTTGACCGTGCGGCCGGATGGCAACCTTGTTGCCACAAATCAAAGACAAGGTGACCGATGAGATGGATGGTATTCAGCTCGAAATTATGTGGAGTAATTTGATCAGCATCGTCAGCGAACAGGCGAAGGCTCTCCAGCGTATCGCCTTCAGTCCTATCGTACGTGAAGCAGGTGATCTGGCAACGGCTCTATTTGATTCCGAGGCTCGCATGGTGGCTCAGTCGATTACCGGCACACCCGGCCACATCAATTCTCTTGGCGCGGCCGCGAAAAACTTGATCGCCGTCTTTCCTCCTGAAAAGCTTTATCCCGGCGACGTGCTGATCACCAATGATCCTTGGCTTTCGGCCGGCCATTTTTTCGACATTACCGTTCTTACGCCGATATTTCGAGAAAATCGAATCATCGGTTATTGCGGTTCCACCATCCATCATACAGATATAGGGGGATATGGTGTCGGCGCAGGCGCGCGCGATATTCACGAAGAAGGACTCTGGATTCCCGTTCTCAAGCTTTATGAGCGCGGCAAACCGAACGATACACTCCATCAAATCATCCGGCGCAATGTGCGGACACCCGATGCCATTTTCGGCGATCTTGCAGCTCAGGTTTCAAGCGGAAGAATGGGCGGAGAACGGCTCAACGCAATGTGCGATCGCTATCACTTAACGGATATCCATGAGCTCTCGGAAAACATCATTGACCGATCGGAAAGTGCGACCCGCGATGCCATCCGCGAATTGCCGGCCGGAACATTTCACGGTAAAACCTCATTCGATGTACCGGGTGGAGAGGTCATTACGCTTAAGACGGCCGTCATCATCGATACCGATCTCGGAGAGATCACCATCGACTTTGCCGGAAGCTCGGGAGCCAGTACGAGCGGCATCAATGTGGTCATGGCCTATACACATGCGTATAGCACATTTGCGATCCGTAGCATTCTCAATCCGGACCTTGCGAATAATGCGGGCAGCCTTGCTCCTATCAAGGTGATGGCGCAAAAAGGATGCATCATCAACGCCGAGTACCCCTCACCGGTCAATGCGCGGCATGTGGTTGGCATGTATGTCCCCTTCCCCATTCTCAAAGCACTCGCTCAGATCGTGCCCGATCGCGTTCTGGCTGAAGGCTCCGGAGCGGTTTGGACAATCCAAATACAAGGTCGTGACAATACGGGGCGGCCGTTTACAAGCTCCATGTTCAACTACTCAGGCGGTATGGGCGCGCGCGCAAGTAAAAGCGGCCTATCCGCCACATGTTATCCTACCGGCGTTGCCGCCGTTCCAGTGGAGGTCCTCGAAGCTTCAATCCCCATCGAATTTACCTGTAAAGAACTCCTGCCGAATACCGGCGGCAAGGGACGACATAATGGCGGTGATGGCCAGCGTATCGGGTTTCGCATGAGAACCGGCAAGGAATGGCTATTGAACGCCATACCGAGCCGATTGAAGACGCAAGCAGAAGGACTTCAAGGTGGGCAACCCGGCGCATCTGGCGCCTTTTTGATTAACGGCGAACCCTCCTTGGAGGCGCGCAAGCGCTTAATGGACGCAAACGACGAGGTTTTGATGATGACACCAGGCGGCGGTGGTTTGGGCCGTCCAGAATAATCACCTAGAGCGCATTCACAAAAAGTGTACGCGGTTTTTGGGTTCGAATGCGCGACAAAACAAAGACCTAGAGCACGTTAGTGATTCCATCTTTTGTGAACGTGCTCTAGGGTCTTTCCGGTTTTGATGGAATCAAAACCCGACCCTAAGTTATTGTTTTGTCGTGTTTCCGGAC
Source organism: Alphaproteobacteria bacterium (assembly GCA_004356335.1). Classification (GTDB taxonomy): domain Bacteria; phylum Pseudomonadota; class Alphaproteobacteria; order SMXP01; family SMXP01; genus SMXP01. Next base: position 17,633 of record SMXP01000106.1, read on the forward strand.
GGAAAACCGGGTCCGTTCATCCCTTCAATCGATCCACCGGATCGATTGACCTTGGCAAGGACGGTCTTCACTCCTGGAAACACTCTAAAAACATCGAGTACAGAACTTTGATGAACAGACTTGTTTTCAATCACACTGAGTTGGCTTCAAATAGTCCGTATTTTTCAAGATGATTGGGCGGATAACAAAAAGGAGGATTGTAACATGGCCTATCCCAATACATTGATCTTCGTCGACTTGGCATCCGATGATCCCGAGGCGGCGGGCAATTTCTACTCGGAAGTTTTTGGATGGGAAAACGATCCTCGACCCAAAGGCATATATCATCGCATGGTGCCCGGTCAGAATTTTATCGGCCCGGACGATAACCAGAGCGAAATCGGTAATCTCCACCTCGGTATTTTCGATGCGGCAAACGCACGCCCACATCCTGATCCGGCCGGCGTTGAACCGCGCCAGGTCAGCAAAGACGGGCGCAAGGCACGCGTCTGGATATTGGTGAGCGATGATGATTCGATTGACAGGATCCTCGACACGGCCGAACGGCTCGGTGCTGAAATTCTATGGCGAAACCATTATTGGAAAGAATTCAGCGGTTTCAATAGCGCTTTCCGCGATCCATGGGGCAATGAAATTGTGATGTGGGTTAAAGGGGGCGATAATCCAGTGATCCCCGACGACTATACCCAAGAATAGGAAATAGAGAGAAGCCTTTTCTAGAGCACGTTAGCGATTCCAAATAAAGTGAACGTGCTCTAAGTCTTTGTTTTGTCGCGCATTCGAACCAAAAAACCGCGTACACTTTTTGTGAA
>SMXP01000107.1 GCA_004356335.1 Alphaproteobacteria bacterium
ATCGCCACCAATAACGGGAAATACCAGAGCGTTTCCGAACTTAACAGAATCGCGAAAACGCTCTAGATTCCTAGTTTGGTCGCGCATTCGGATGGAAAACCGGGTCCACCCCGGCCTTCGCCGGGGCATGCTTTTCCTGGAAACACTCTAGAGGACCGTATCGAACACCCGGCCAAAAGCGGGTGTGTGGTCTTCTTGCCAACAAGACCACACACACCCGCCTTAATTGGCCTGACGCCGCAGAAAAGCGGGAATTTCCAGCTGTTCTTCGTCCTCGGACACCGGCAATAACGGATCGTTGGGTGTCGCCAACTCTTGGCCCGGGAGTTCGGTTTCAGGCTTTTGCGGAGACCGAACCGGTTGCGACCGATCGACACGAGGCGGCACCGGCGCCCGGCGCAAATGGGAATTGGCCCGATTGGCCTGGCGGGCCGACTTGACCCCCGCCATCATGCGTTCGAACACGCCCATGCCATCCTTGAGCGTCGCTTTGACCTGATCGGCGATATCGCCACCTCGGCGATCTTCGACGGGGTATCCGTCTCGATCCTCGGGCTTGAAAGCCGGCGCTTTTTCCTGATACCGGTCATCAACCTTAGCCCCGGCCAAGTTACCAGGAGACGGCGCGGCGCGGCCGGCATCGTTCGGCTTGTTTGAATAGCCCGCCTGAATACGCACCGGCGACGCGTCGGACGAACCGGGTGCCGTTTGGTCAACCGGGATGGACGGCTGTTCGGCTTGAGCCACCATATCCGGTTCCGGCTGGTCGGCCACCGGCTGTGGCGCCGCCAATCCCTCTCGGATAGCATCGCTCATAGCCAACACGCTCGACGTTTCACCACCGGATCCCGCGTGTTTCCAGCCTGAGTCGAGGGATTTCAAACGCGAGGATCCGTCCGTATCGCTGAAAGGTACGACATTTTCCACCACATCGATGCCTGTTGCGACCACCGACACGCGCATCTGTCCTTCCATACGCTCGTCGAATGTCGACCCGACAATGATATTGGCGTCCGGATCCACCTCGGATCGGACACGGTTCGCCGCCTCATCGACTTCGTAAAGGCCCAAGTCGAGACCACCTGTAATATTGATGAGAACGCCTTTCGCACCTTTCATAGACACATCGTCCAATAGGGGATTGGAAATAGCCGCTTCCGCCGCTTCGAGTGCGCGTTTTTCACCTTCCGCCTCGCCCGTGCCCATCATCGCTTTGCCCATTTCGTTCATCACGGAACGAACGTCGGCAAAATCCAGATTGATAAGGCCCGGCATGACCATGAGATCGGTAATGCCTCTGACTCCCGAATGCAGCACTTCATCCGCCATAGCGAAAGCCGCGGCGAAAGTCGTGTTTTCATTGGCCAGCCGAAACAGATTCTGGTTTGGGATGACGAGCAACGTGTCGACATATTGTTGCATTTCCTCAATACCGGATTCAGCGACCCTCATGCGGTGCGCGCCTTCGAATTGAAACGGCTTCGTTACAACACCGACAGTCAGAATGCCTTGTTCCTTAGCCGCGCGTGCAATGACAACACCCGCACCGGTGCCGGTACCGCCACCCATGCCCGCCGTGATGAACACCATATGGCATCCCGAAAGATGGTCGAGAATCTCGGAAAGAGATTCTTCAGCCGCCGCCCGGCCAATCTCTGGCCGGGATCCCGCGCCAAGACCTTCCGTGATTGAGCTGCCCATCTGAATCTTACGCTCGCACGCCGATTGCGCAAGCGCTTGAGCATCGGTATTGGCAACCACAAATTCTACACCTTCAAGATCTGCTCGGATCATATTGCTGACCGCGTTGCCGCCTGCGCCGCCGACACCGAACACAGTGATTCGTGGCCGCATCTCAGTTAGCTCGGGTACACCGAGAGTTATTGTCATATCTGCCTCCACATATTCTTACGAACTCGGTTTAACCGCACCGTACCCATTATGTTTTTTTATGCTTCTCGATTCGCATCGGTTTAGTCTCGAAAACTCATTATTAAAAATTCATTTTTAGCCAACGCCCTATTCTGGCCAGCTGACTCCTTTCGTCTTTTTTGAAGATTTTAGCTTTCTGTTCCACAAAAATCGCTTCTGGCGGTGCGAACGCTATGTAGGACAAAAGCCCTGCGCATGTAGAAAAAGCCGGTCCGCCCGCCGCATCCGCGACACCGACCAAACCAAGCGGCCGCGCCAAACGCACATTTTTTTCGAGAATGCGTGCCGCTACCTCACGAGCGCCGGTTAACTGGCTGGCACCCCCTGTCAGAACGACTCGCTTGCTGGCCAATTGTTCAAATCCGCTATTTCGTAGTCGATCACGTACGAGTTCGAATATTTCCTCCATCCGAGGTTGGATAATACCTGTCAGCAATGAACGGGGAATATGATTCGGAGAATGACGATCCTCCTCGCCGATTTGCGGCACATCAATCATTTCTCGATCGTCCGTCGGACTTGCCAAAGCGCTGCCGTACAAGGTCTTTAAGCGTTCCGCACTGGCCAGCGTCGTCGACAGGCCGCGTGCAATGTCGTTCGTCACTTGAATACCACCAACCGGGATCACGTCCAGATGCACGCACATGCCATCCGAGAACACCGCAAGCGTCGTTGTGCCGCCGCCCATATCAATGCAAACCGACCCCAATTCCATTTCGTCGTCGACCAAACAAGCAAGACCACTGGCATATGGAGAGGCAACCAGATCCACAATCTCGAGATGACATCGTTCGATACATAAGGCCAAATTCCGCACCGTCGCCCGCGCCGCCGTTATCATGTGCATGCGCACGCTGAGTTCGTCTCCGAACATGCCCCTAGGGTCCTTAATGCCCCAATTGCCATCCACCGCATAAGTGGTCGGAATGGCATGCACGACAATACGTCCTTCTGGCTGGTATTGGCCGCTCAGAGTAGACAATAGGTAACGCAGATCCTCTTCGGATACAGGCTGGTCGGATATTTGTGTTGGAACCTGAAAGCATTGGCTGGCAATGTGTCCGGCAGATAGATTAACGGTGACTTCTCGAATTGTCGTATTTGCCATATTTTCCGCCGCCTCTACCGCAGCCCGGATGGCATCTTCCACATGATCGAGATCGACGACTGCGCTCTTGCGCATTCCCATTGATACTTGATGGCCCACACCGACAACACGTAGCGGAACACGTCGCGGCGTTTCGGCCTGATCAATTTTGGCAATGAAGCAGGAAACCTTGGTGGTGCCGATGTCCAGCCCAGCGATCAAGCTGTGCTTGCCGCCATTCATTACGCGGTCTTTGAGCAATCGATTGTTGTCCAATGTCAGCATTACGTTTCCACACCCGGCGATTTCATCTGCACGATCTTGTCCGAGCGTAATTTCAAAAACAGACGGTCCGGCACCCGAAGATCGATCTCCAAAATATCCCGCGCGAGAAGCCGATGCTGCTCTTCAAGTTGCGTCATAAGCCGCAAGGCCTCGTGCTCACCCTGATCGGGCAATTTGACGTCAACGCCGCTATCAAGTCGCAAATTCCAACGACGGGCGCCGACACGAATGGCGGCGCGCACACGTGAGTTGATAAACGGATGCCGGCTCATCAATTGCAGATAGTCCGAGGCGGCTTCGGCCGCGCCCACACCGACTACGTGAGGCAGATTGCCGAACGCCGTTAGATGTTCCGAAGAAATCACCTGCCCGGTTCGGTCAACCAATTTCAGTTCACCGTCAAGCTGCCAGATGGCAATCGGTAGGCGCTCGACCAAAGAAATATGAATTGAATCGGGCCACAATCGAGTGACGCTGGCTTGATCGACCCAGTCGAGCTGTTCGATTCTTTGGCGTGCCGACACGATGTCGAAGTGAAAGAGCGAGTTGCCTGGCCGCACATTCAGGGCCTCATAAAGCTCTGCCTTATCGGTAAATTTGCGGCCGGAAACACTGACCTGATTGATGCCCAGCCCGTGATCCGCAAGAAAGTGCGCCGTTGCATCGTCAAATCGTTCGCGCGCAATATCGAAAATGCCGCTGGCCCACAGCAGCATTAACATCAGCGACACCCCCGCCGCCATTAGGAACAGTCCATAGGGGGCCATTTGTTGACGCGCATAGCGGATCGACCGGGCTCGATTCCGCCGCCACTTTTTCCAATAGGTCGACCTGCTGGCCACCCCCGCGCGTTTTCGCGCCTGTGCCGGCCGATGCCAAAGCAATGCGAACCGTCTGCCGGGTCGGAGGGATTTTGATTTTTTTCGTTTCATCTTAAACATGATGCATCCTCAACCATCCAACGCACCAGTTTGCCGAATGACAGGCCGACATACGCTGCTTGTTCCGGAACAAGCGAAGTGGGGGTCATGCCCGGCTGGGTATTTATTTCGAGAACAACCAGCCGCCCTGGATCGGAATTGGTATCGTCGTAGCGAAAATCCGTGCGGCTGACGCCGCGACAACCCAATGAACGGTGGGCCTTCAGTGCAATTTCCAAGGCGGCATCGCGAACCGACTCGGGAATTTCGGCGGGTACCTCATGGGATGAGCCGCCGGCTTCATATTTTGCCGCATAATCGTAAAAGCCGCGGTGCGACACGATTTCCGTAACCGCCAGGGCCTTATCTCCCATAACCGATACGGTCAACTCGCGCCCGGGAACGAACTTTTCAATCATGATGACGTCGTCCGAAAACTTTGTCGGATCGGATAAAACCGCCGGCGGCCGCTCGGCACCTTCCGGCACGATGTAGACGCCGACACTCGATCCTTCGGCAATCGGTTTAATCACGTAAGGTGGTTTCATTTGATGGCGGGCGGCGGCATCCTCCAGCTTCACTACGATACTTTCTTCGACCGGCAATTGGGCGCTGCGGAAGATTTCTTTGGCACGGACTTTGTCCATAGCCAATGCGGACGCCAAAACCCCCGAATGGGTGTAGGGAATCTCAAGAGTCTCCATAATGCCTTGCGCACAGCCATCTTCGCCCCATTGTCCGTGCAAGCCATTAAAGGCAATATCGGGCCGAAGGTCCGACAGCACGCTTGCGATATGGCGATCGACGTCAATTTCGGTCACGCGGTAGCCTTCCTCCCTCAATGCCTGTGCACATGCTTGTCCGGTTACTAGACTCACTTCGCGTTCGGCGGACCACCCGCCTTTCAGAACGGCTACATGACTTACTTTGGAAGACGATTCAGACATGATCGACCGCCCTCCCCGATTAGCGGCCGACCGATTCGCCGAATCTCCCATTCAAGCTTGATTCCACTGCTTTTTTCAACCTCTGATCGCACCTTTTCCCCAAGATTTTCAAGATCGGCGGCACTTGCGTCCCCCTGATTGATCAGAAAATTGCAATGTTGCTCGGATACCTGGGCACCGCCTTCGATCAGACCGCGACAACCGGCCTGATCGATCAACTGCCATGCCTTCCGGCCGCCGGATCGTTCCGGGTCCGGATTCTTGAATGTGCTGCCGCCGGTACGGCTGCGCACAGGTTGAGAGGCCTCGCGCACCTCCGTTACATCCCGCATGCGCCGCTTGATTTCCTCTTGATCTCCCGGCTCGCCCTGAAACAGAGCTTCAACAAAAATGAAATCCGCCGGCACGGCGCTGTGTCGATAGGAAAAACCCAAATCGTCGAGGCCTAAAACATGGCGATTGCCGGCCCGGTCGATGGCCACCGCTTCGACCAGCACGTCTTTGATCTCACGTTCATAGGCGCCTGCATTCATCCGCAAAGCGCCGCCGACGGAACCCGGTATGCCACGCATGAATTCAAGACCGGCAAGCGACGCTTGAGCCGCGCGCTTGGCGACGACCACATCGAGCGCCGCAGCGCCCGCCCTGACCCGCGTGTCTCCGTCCATGGTGACGTCATTGAAGCCGGACGCGAGTCTAATGACGATTCCTCTGATGCCGCCATCGCGGACCAAGAGATTGGAACCCACGCCAACAATCGTAACCGGAACGGCATCGGGGACGCCCTTGAGAAAGTCGGACAAATCGGTTGTGTCTGCCGGCACGAAAAACACATCGGCGCATCCCCCGACACGAAACCAGGTAAGATCGGACATGGCAACATTGGCTCGCAAGCGTCCCCGCACCGGCGGCAGCTGATCCATAACGGACTCTCTGTTATATGTCGCCGCTTCACTCAACAACCGTCTCCGCTCATCGTCTCGTCTAAACGCTCCAGTTCCTCAGGCAATGCATTGGCCCATGCGGTTATATTTCCCGCCCCCAAGCACACAACGAAATCCTTGGGCCTTGCAGCCTTGCGCACAAGCGCCGCCAAGTCCGTCGGCGAGTCGAGCGGCACCACATGGCGATGGCCGTGGCTGCGCAATCCTTCGATAAGACCGTCACGGTCTATGCCCTCTATAGGCAACTCGCCGGCGGCGTAAACGTCAGCCACGATCACCTCATCCGCATCGTTGAAACAGGTGCAAAACTCATTGAACAGATCGCGCAGGCGGGTGTAACGGTGGGGCTGTATGACCGCGATGATACGGCCCTGGCTCACCGTACGAGCTGCTTTGAGAACAGCCGCGATCTCCACCGGATGGTGGCCGTAATCGTCGATAATCGTAACGCCGTTCCAAATGCCCGTACGGGTGAAGCGGCGCTTGACGCCGCCAAAGCCGCTCAAGGCTTCCCGGATGATGTCGTCGGACAATTTCATTTCATTGCCCACCGTAATCGCCGCCAAGGCGTTGAGAACATTGTGCTCGCCGGGCATGGGTAAATGTATGCGCTCCAACATGCGTTGTTTGCCGTCGGCACGGCCGCTGATGGCGACGTCGAATTGAGCCCCACCGTCCGCCGCGGTTAAATTGAGTGCCCGAACATCCGCTTGCGGGTTCAAGCCATAAGTGATGATGCGCCGATCACTCACACGTCCGATGACGGTTTGGACATCGGCGTCGTCAAGACAGGCAACCGCGAAACCATAAAACGGAACCTGCTCGATAAATGTTTCGAAGGCGTCTTTCAGCGCATCAAAACTGCCATAGTGATCCAAATGTTCCGGATCGAGACTGGTACACACGGCAATGGTTGAAGGCAGATGGACGAATGTGCCATCGGATTCGTCAGCTTCCACGACCATCCAATCGCCGGCACCCAGCCGTGCATTGGACCCATAGGCATTGATGATGCCGCCATTTATGACGGTAGGGTCGAGATCCGCCCGATCAAGCACCGCGGCAATCATGGATGTGGTCGTTGTCTTGCCATGTGTGCCGCCCACACTTATGCACCATTTGAGGCGCATCAGTTCGGCCAACATTTCAGCTCGTCCCAACACCGGCAACATGGCTTGTCGCGCAGCAATCACTTCGGCGTTATCGGATTCGACCGCAGAAGAAATGACGATGGCCGACGCATCGCCCAGATGTTCCGCCCGCTGTCCGATGAAAATGGCGATTCCTTTTTCCCTCAGGCGACGGACGTTGGCATTTTCCGCAATGTCACTGCCTTGCACCTTATATCCAAGGTTGTGCATTATCTCGGCGATGCCGCTCATGCCAATACCACCGATACCGACAAAATGAAGCGTGCCAATTTCAAAAGGCAAAGAAGGCATTAGGCCGCCCCCTTCGCCACATGCGTTGCCGTTGTGTAATTGGCCAATCGCTCGACGGTGTCGGCTAATTGCTTTGCCGCGTCAGGCCGCCCCTGCGCCCGCGCCGCACCGGCGGCGGTTTGTAATCGCTCGGGCGCGCGATACAATTGGACAAGTTTTTCCGTCAAATCGTCGGCGGTAAAATCGCTTTCTTGTATAAGCCAGGCGCCGCCCGCCTTAACCAGAGTAGCGGCGTTTGCCGATTGATCACCGTCAATCGCACCCGGTAACGGAACCAAGAGGGCGGGCCGGCCAATGACCGACAGCTCGCATACGGTCGACGCACCGGATCGACAGACAACGAGATGCGCCTCTGCCATGCGCCGCGGCAAATCGTCAAAGAACGGGCGAACCGTTGCACGAACGTTCATTGCCCGATAGGCCGTCTCCACTTGCGATTTTTCTTCTTCCCGGCATTGCTGCGTAATTCGAAAAGTGTCTCTCACGTCGCTAGGCAATGCGGCCACCGCTTTAGGTACCACGTCGCTAAATACCTTGGCTCCCTGGCTGCCGCCAAAAATAAGCAAATTAAAGGGATCCTCCGGTGCCATGTGGGGATAAGGGACGTCGCGCATGTCAACAACCGATTCACGAACCGGATTGCCGGTTATTTCCGACTTTTCGCGAAGCGACGGTTTCAATCCTATGGGATCGGGAAAAGTCAGCGCAATTTGATCGACACGAGAGGCTATCAGACGATTGGCGCGACCCATGACTCCATTCTGTTCGTGCACAAAGGTCGGATCGCGACGCAGAATGGCGGCAAACATAGTTGGCAAGGATGGATAACCGCCAAAGCCGATGACCACACGAGGACGTTTTAAAAACAATAAATAGAGTGCTTGGACGGTTCCCAAGACCAATTTGGCAAGGCCGATCGAGCGAGCCAAAACACCGGATTGGGTGACCGTTCCCGAAATGGTTCTATGAAATTCCGTGTCGGGAAATTGATCGTGCCACTTCAAACCCCGATCGTCGGTAACGAGCACCACGCGGCGTGCTCTCCGGCGTAATTCCACAGCCAGCGCCTGCGCCGGAAACAGATGACCGCCGGTACCGCCCGCGGCGATGATGATGGGCGAATCTTGTGACAGCGCCGCCATCATAATCTTTGTACTCCGTGTTCACTCGACCATCCACGGCGGGTTACCGCCAGCAACATACCAATCGTCAACGCCATGGCGAAAAGCGAAGATCCACCATAGGAGACAAACGGCAACGTCATCCCCTTAGCCGGGAGTAAATTCAGGTTCACGCCCATATTGATGAGAGTTTGCAAGCTAAACAATGCAACGAGACCTCCACCAGCCAATTGCATGAACTGATCGTTCGCCGTCATAGCCCGCAAATAACTCCGAGCAACGATGAAACAAAAAATTCCGACCAAAACAAGGCAAGCCAAAATTCCGTATTCCTCACCCGCAACGGCAAAGACGAAGTCTGTATGGGCGTCCGGAAGTACATTTTTGATCCGGCCTTCGCCCGGCCCAAGGCCAACAAACCCGCCCTCTTTGAAGGCTTCTATCGCCTTGTCGACCTGATAGGTATCGCCCACTTCCGGATTGAAAAAGCGATCGATACGGCTCGTCACATGAGGCACGTAAGCATAAGCGGCAAGAGTGCCGCTCACCGCACCAATGCCTAAGGCAGCCATCCAAACAAGGGGAATCCCCGCCATGAAAAACATGCCGCCCCAAACAGCACTGAGTAAAAGCAGCTGGCCGAAGTCAGGTTGCAAAACAAGAAGAATGCTGACCATGACATAGAGCAATCCGGCAAGAGCATTTCCCGGAAAGCTAGGAATTTTGTTTCCCGCCGCAAAAAGCCACGCAGCTAAAACGACAAAAGCGGGTTTGATAAACTCGGAAGGCTGCAATGAAACCGGACCGATTCTGATCCAGCGATTTGCGCCATTGACCTCCTGTCCAATGATCAGCGTCAGCCCAATCAATACCAGACTGACGACAAACACCACGGCCGCAAGCCGGCGAATATGTCTCGGTCTCAACAAGGACACAAAAAACAATACGCCGACTGCCGGGATGCTATACATCAATGTACGGTAGACGAAATGAAAAATTGGATAGTCAAATTTTACGGCAATAGACGGACTTGCGGCAAAAGACAAAACCATACCAATCGTTATGAGACAAATAACGGCTCCTACCGACCAGCGATCCACAGTCCACCACCATTGCGCAATTAGCGAACGATCCGTGCGTGTCAAGACGGTCATGCGGCACTCTCCCCTTGTGAGGTCGATTGAGTGCCCTGATTAGCTTTAAGAGTCGCAACGGTGGCGCGAAAGGCGTTACCCCGGTCTTCAAAATCACTGAATTGATCAAACGAAGCACAAGCGGGCGACAACAGCACTACGGGATTTTGCGTCCCGCTCGCCAAGGCATCGCGCGTTGCGGCGGCTACGGCGTCTTTCAATTCGCCCGACATCTCATGAGCAACTTCGCCGTTCAGCGTTCTCGAAAAGGCTTCAGCGGATTCACCAATCAGGTAAGCCTTAACAACGGGTGCCAATTGCCCCCTAAGAGACGTAATCCCATTCCTCTTGGACTGTCCGCCTACGATCCAATAAATATTATCGAACGCCGACAAAGCATAGAGTGCAGCTTCGGCATTGGTGGCTTTTGAATCATTAATGAAGCGGACATTTCCGATCCTTCCGACATCTTCCAAGCGGTGTGCCAATCCCGGAAATGACAGAATGGCCTGACCCAGGCCTTTTGAATCGGTAATTATGATGCGCGTCGCCGCAAAGGCAGCAGCCGCGTTTTGCCAATTATGGGAACCGGGGAGCGCCAACGCGTCACGTAGATCGGAAATCTCCGTCGTCGGACGGGCTATACCGTCATAAAGAACACCATCGATTACATAGATTCCCCGACCCAGAGCTTTTCCCACCGCCGCCGGGATTATCTCCTGCCGATTTCGCGCGGAAATCTGTGTACAGATCTCCTGTGTATAAGCATCATCTACGCAAATAACGGCAAAGTCGCCATCACCTTGTTGGTCGAATATGCGCGTTTTAGCGCCAATATATCCCGCCATATCGCCGTGCCGGTCCAGGTGATCCGGCGTGAGGTTGAGAAAAACGGCGACATCGGGCTTGAGAGTCTTGGTCAGATCAATCTGATAAGAAGACATTTCTATGACATAGGCCGTGTGTGCCGTCGGCATCGGTAAGTCCAAGATGGCATTACCGATATTGCCGCAGGCCTGAGCATCCAGGCCACAGCAATTCAAAATATGTGCGATGAGTGCGGTTGTCGTCGACTTACCGTTTGTTCCGGTAACGGCAATGACCTTCGGCCAAGCGCCGTGTTTGATCTCGTCGAGCGTGCGGGCAAACAGTTCCACATCACCCAAAATCTCCACCTCATGCTTTTTCGCCTTGTTGACGACAGGATGAGGTTTGGGGTGCGTCAATGGCACACCCGGTGCAAGTATCAATGCCGCATAGTCTGTCCAGTCGGCCTTATATAGATCTTCGAGCGGTATTGATCCCTGCTCCGCCGCCGCTCTTGCCTGCTCGTTATCATCCCACGCATGAACCTTGGCACCCCCTGCAAGGAGAGAGTGGGCAGCGGAAAGACCACTTTTCCCAAGGCCGAAGACGGCAACGCGTTTGTCTTTGAATGCGTGACAAATAATCATTGTTACCTCAATTTGAGCGTCGCAAGGCCGATTAACGCCAAGATGACCGCTATAATCCAAAATCGAATAACGATCGTTGGCTCCGCCCATCCCAATTCCTCGTAATGATGATGAATTGGCGCCATGCGAAACACTCTCTTACCGGTCAGCTTGAACGACACCACCTGAATCATCACCGACACAGCTTCGATAACGAACAGGCCTCCGATAATCGCCAAAACGATTTCGTGTTTGACCGCCACGCTAATGGCTCCCAATGCGCCGCCCAGAGACAAAGATCCCGTGTCGCCCATGAAAACCATGGCTGGTGGTGCGTTAAACCAAAGGAATCCGAGTCCGGCGCCAACCAGCGCGCCACAAAAGATGGTCAGTTCACCGGCACCTTGGACAAACGTAATTTGCAAATATTCGGAAAAGACCGCATTTCCGATGATATAGGAAATCAATCCGAAACTCGCAGCGGCGATCATCACCGGTACGATGGCCAGACCATCAAGACCGTCCGTCAAGTTAACCGCATTCGATGCGCCCACGATGACAAACGCGGCGAACGGCACAAAGAACCAGCCCAAGTTGATGAAGACGTCCTTAAAGAAAGGCAGAGCTAGGGAAGCCGCTTGCCCTCCCAAGGGTCCCGCGTCACCGCCGGCAATGGTCATGATCCAAACCGTGGCAATACCACCAATCAAAAACTCGAAGAAAAGCCGAATCAATCCGGGAATGCCACTGCTCGATCCCCTGAGGATTTTCGAGTAATCATCGGCAAAGCCCACCAGTCCGAAGGCCAAGGTGACAAACAGGATGACCCACACATATTCATTGGTCAGGTTTCCCCACAACAAGGTGCCGAGAAAAACGCCCAACAAAATCATAACGCCGCCCATGGTGGGCGTCCCTCTCTTCTTGATGAGATGTGATTCCGGGCCATCTTCGCGAATCGGCTGACCGTTCTGCTGTCTGGCCTTAAGCCACCGGATGATGGCAGGCCCAAATATGAAGCACACGAACATAGCGGTCATGGTTGCCGCACCAGCTCGAAATGTGATGTAGCGGATCACATTGAACAACGGCACTTGATCGCTTAATGGAACAAGAAAATAGTAAAACATTTAGTCTCCCCCGCCCGCATGTTTGGTGTTTTCACCATCGATACCGGCCAGATCAAGAAGAGATTGAACAAGCGGGGCCATGCGGCTGCCCAACGAGCCTTTGATCATGACCGTATCGCCCGGACAAACTTCGTCCAACAAAGCCGATTGCAATCCCGACGATTCTTCGGCGTAACGCCCTCGGCGAGACACATCAAGCCGATGCCACAAATTCTTCATCTGAGGTCCCGACAAGAAAACAAGGTCGATGGCGGCGGCATCTAAATCATCGAGCAAAGCGCTATGCAGACCCGGGGCATCTTCGCCAAGTTCGAGCATATCCCCCAACACGGCAATCCGCCGCCCGCCCGCGGGCACCCGGCATGTACCTAATGTGCGGATGGCCGCCGCCATAGACGCCGGATTGGCGTTGTAGCTCTCGTCAATGACCGTAATCGACCCTTTGGGCAATGTGACCGACTGCACCGCGCCGCGCCCGCGCATGGCTGAGAGATGGCCAAGATTGTCCGCTGCCCGCTCAAGGTCGGCGCCGACCGCATGCACCGCCGCAAGAACCGCCAGACTATTGATCGCCCAATGCCGTCCAGCCCAATTGATCCGATAGACCAACGCCGTTCCACAAATGTCGGCGGTCACGCGACTGCCATCTTGCTCTATGTCTATGCGGTCCAGCCGCGCCTCTAGGCCACGTCCTTCGCCAAATAAGATGACGTCTTGCGCACCGGCATTTCGGGCGGCACTTTTCAAGCGATCCGATTGAACGATATCACCGTTGATGACGGCGATGGCGGGCGGCACGAGGCCGTCGAAGATCTCGGCTTTGGCATCGGCGATGGCGTCAACGCTGTCAAAAAATTCCAGATGAACCGGTTGCACCGTCGTGATGATGGCAATATGGGGCGCGACAGATCGCGTAAGAGGTATAATTTCGCCCGCGTGATTCATGCCGATTTCAAAAATTCCAAAGGCCGTATCTTGAGGCATGCGTGACAAGGTGAGCGGCACGCCCCATAAATTATTATGTGATGCGGCCGAAGCGTGCGTCGGCGCTTGATCGCCCAAAGCGCTTTTCAACATTTCTTTGGTGCCGGTCTTGCCGACGCTGCCGGTAACCGCAATTCGCCACGCCGACGATCGATCGCGCGCCTCGACGCCCAAAGCGGTCAAAGCGGCCAAAGTATCCCGCACTTCGACACGAGGTAACGCCGCCGAAATGCCGGGTATAGAGCGCAAGGTGAGTGCCGCGGCGGCACCCTGATCAAAGGCTTGGATCACGTAATCGTGGCCATCATTATGGGGGCCTTCAAGGGCGACAAAAAGATCTCCGGCAATAAGTGTCCGGCTGTCAATGGAGACGCCGGCTGCCGTCCAGTTCTTGTCGCCTTCCAACATACCGCCAGTAGCGCGGGCAACCTCTTCCGCGGTCCACAAACTCGCCGCCGTCACACAGTACCTCCCTGTATTTTAAGAGCGCGCCGCACCTCCTCTTCATCACTAAATGGAATAACTCGGTCTTTGATAATCTGTCCGGTCTCGTGGCCTTTACCTGCAACGACGAGAACATCGCCGGGCTCAAGATCTCCAATCGCGTCATTGATTGCCTGCGCCCGATCGGCAATCTCGCTCGCCCCTGGTGCCGAGGCTAAAACCTCCGCACGGATCGACGCCGGATTCTCAGTACGCGGATTGTCGTCCGTAACGATGACCATGTCGGCAAGCTCGCTCGCCACATTGCCCATAAGCGGTCGCTTATGGCGATCCCGATCGCCTCCCGCGCCAAAAACAATACAAAGCCGCCCTTCCGCATGGGGCCGGAGTGCGCGCAAGACATGGCCAATCGCATCGGGTGTATGGGCATAATCGACAAAGACCGGCGCCTTTTCTTTGGTGTGCCCGATCAATTGCAATCGGCCGGAAACGCCGGCAAGCGCACCAAGGAATGCAAAAACTTCATCCGGTTCGCCACCACAGGCAACAACGAGCCCAGCCGCAATCAAAGCGTTTGACGCCTGAAATGTCCCGACAAGCGGTAATTCGACTTCATAGGCTTTACCGTCGAAAAGAATGTCGAGGTGCTGGCTTTGCGCTTGTACGCGCCGCTGGCGAAGCTTGATATGGCGGCCTTTGTCGGGAGCCCGTTCGCCCACAGTTAAAATTTGCAAGCCCCTGCCCCAGCACAACGCTTCAACATCGGCGGGCAATTGTCCGTCTGCATTTAACACCGCGACGCCGCTTGGCATCATGACCTCGCCGAACAAACGCAATTTAGCGTAAAGATAATCTTCTACCGTTGAATGATAATCCAGATGATCATGAGTGAGATTTGTAAAAGCCGCGGCCTTAAGACGAATGCCGTCGAGTCTAAACTGATCGAGTCCGTGACTCGATGCCTCCATGACCAGGTGATCGACTTTGTCTTCCGTAAGCTTTTTCAACGTGCTGAATATTGTGACCGGCCCCGGTGTGGTATAGCGCAGCGGCTGTGAAGCGTCCGGGGCAATCAGGCCCAGCGTTCCCATACTGGCCGCCCGCAAACCCATCATTGTCCAGATTTGACGCGTAAAGCTCGCGACGGAGGTTTTACCGTTGGTACCGGTGACTGCCGCGATGACCTGAGGCTGAGTTTCATAGAACCGCGCCGCTAGTAAACTAAACCTCTTTTGGGGATTGTGATCGTGCAACTTGACGATCCGGCTTGCGCGCAATGGATCTTCAATGCGCTGTGTAATGTCGATCCCCGGACGCGTTAAGATGGCGACGGCGCCACGCTCTACCGCCTCGTTGATGAAGTCTGCCCCATCGGAACGCAATCCCGGCAAAGCCGCAAAAAGAAAGCCCGGCTTAACCTTTTGGCTGTTTGCGGTGAGACCCCGAATCTCCATGTCGGTGGGAATGTCTGCACTGGCTGCCATCGCGTCGAGAAGGTCGGTCAATCTCATCTTCCTAGGATTTTATCTGGGCAATCTCAGCATTGCTTGGAGAATACCGTCAGCGGTTTCACGTTCAGGCCGGACGCCCAAGATCGGGCCGATGCGTTTTATGATATTATGAACCAATGGTGCCGCCGTCCAACCGGCTGTGGCATAGCCGAACGTCTCCTGCGTACCCTTAGGCTCGTCCAACATAACAAATACAATATATTTTGGCTTATCTGTCGGAAAAGAGGCGACAAAGGAAGAAAGCAGCGCAGTGCGGGAATAGCGACCCCGTTGCGACTTCTCCGCAGTGCCGGTTTTGCCGCCCACCGAATAGCCCAAGACGTCGGCTTGGCTGCCGGTTCC
The DNA here is from genome assembly GCA_004356335.1 of Alphaproteobacteria bacterium. Taxonomy (GTDB): domain Bacteria; phylum Pseudomonadota; class Alphaproteobacteria; order SMXP01; family SMXP01; genus SMXP01. The sequence continues at coordinate 15,656 of SMXP01000107.1, forward strand.
TTCGGTCACCACCATACGCAACAAGTCACGCATTTGCCGACTGGTCACCGGCGAAATCACTTGATGGCCCGACACCTTTTTACCTTGTTCGCGTTTCTTGATGGTCGGTGAAATGAGACGGCCGCCATTGACCAGTGCGGCGGCGGCACTCGCCAGATGCAGAGGGGAGATGGCAATACCATGCCCGTATGAAATCGTCGCAGCCCGAATTTCACGCCAGCGATCGGGCACTTTGGGGGTGCCCAACTCCGGCAGTTCAATGGCCGTACGCTCATAGAATCCAAGCTTGCGCAGGAATGCTTGATGGGCCGGAATACCCACAGCGCGCGCGAGTTTAACCGCCCCGATATTCGACGAATAGACAATAATGTCACGAACGCTCAGCCAACGATTCTTGCCGTGGAAATCGTTGATTGTATAGGAGGCTATCCTCAGGGGTTTGGTGGCGTCATACCTATCGTTCAATGTCACGGTACCCTGATCGAGCGCCATGGCAATTGTAAACATCTTAAAGACCGAGCCCAATTCGTAGACACCTTTGGTAACCTGATTAAATCGGTATTTCTCGGGTAATGCGGTCGGCGCATTGGGGTCGAAATCGGGCAACGACGCCATGGCCAGGACTTCACCCGTTGTCACATCCAGCACGATGCCGGCAGCGGCTTGAGCCCGGAACGTATTCCGAGATCGAGCAAGCTCGTCCTGCAGCACGTGCTGTACGCGCATATCGAGCGACAACGCCACTTCTTCTCCGCGCATCGCGGCGTCAACGATCTCCTGTTCGAGAGATTTTTCCACGCCGGCAATACCTCGATTGCCCGCGTCAACAAATCCGATCACGTGGGAGGCGTCGCGGCCGCGCGGATAAATCCTTTTTTCATGTTGTGGAAATTCGAGACCCGGCAAGCCCAGCGCAAAAACGGTTTGCTTTTCCTGCGGAGTCAAATCGCGCGCAAGCTGAACGTAACGTCGACCCGATGCGATTCGCCGCGCCATCACATCTTGTTTGAGTCGCGGCAACACACGTGCAATTGAAGCTACCGTTTCCTGATCGTCCCAAAGACGCGCCGTATTGGCGATGAGGGATGAGAATAATAAGTTTGTGGCAAGAAGTTCGCCATTTCGGTCGACGATATCAGCACGTGCGCGCAAATCGACATTTGCGACTTGCATATTGCCCGCCAACTCGCTGCTTGGACCGAAGGTAAGCGAAACAAGTCGAATGCAAATCACCAGGAAACCGGCAATAGACAATCCCGTGACAAGTCGCATACGTCGCCGGGTGCTCTCAATGGCCTGAAGATAATCGGTGTCCCCATGTAAACGGGAGGCCATCCCAACGCCGCCGGCATCGGGATAGCCGCCCATTCCTTCGGGCACATGGACGCCCGGTCCAGAGCGCAATGGCCTCCGCCTAGCCATCCGCGTTGCCTCCTCTGGTGTTTGACTCAATCTCGCTGTCCGTCACATCCGGCAAGGATGCCGGATCCATAGACAATTCGGGGCCGCCCACGGCGCGCGCCGGCATTGACTCTTGAGAAATTCGTTCGTTGTCGAGATCCACCGGACTGAAAGGAATGTCCTTGATCTCAAGGATTTGACCCGGATCCAATGGCTCGAGTTCTAGATGTTTCGCCGCAAGGGCCTGTATGCGCTCAGGCCGATTTAAATAGCTCCACTCCGCTTTCAAGACGCGTAGCGCGCGTTGTTCCTGTGCAATATCACGCTGCAACTGAACTAATTGATCCTCCGAAATCGACGTGTTGTATTTGAGTTTATAAAGACCAAACGCAAACATTACGGTTATGGCCAACGCCACGATATTCACGATACGGATCATAATTCTATTCCTCTGGCCACACCAAGTCGATCGAAATTCAGCGGCCAAGGAGCCGCATCTGTTCGCTCACCAGCTCTCAACCGAGCGGACCGTGCGCGGGGATTGGCTGTGACTTCCTCCGCCCTTGCCGTCTTGGCTTTCGTAAACAATGAACGAAATGAAGGCGCTTCACCTTTGATTTCAGGCTGGTGACGCGACGTTGCCGAGGCTTTACCAAAACGCTCGGCAAGAAAACGCTTCACAATTCGGTCTTCTAATGAATGAAAGGCGACCACGACCAGACGACCGGCCGGTTTAAGCAAGCGCTCCGCAGCGCTTAAGCCACGTGCAAGTTCTTCCAATTCATTATTCAGATAAATTCGGATTGCCTGGAACGTACGTGTCGCCGGATGAATCCGCGCCCTGCCCTTAGCGCCTGTTACACGCTCGATAATTTCAGCAAGTTCGACCGTACGCGTGATCGGCCCGCTGTCACGGGCCTTGACAATGGCTTTCGCGATCCGGCGCGCCCGCCGTTCTTCGCCGTAAGATTTGATGATTGCCGCCAGTTTGTCTTCGCTCGCCGAATTAACAAGATCCGCCGCCGTGGTTCCCGATTGGCTCATGCGCATATCAAGCGGCCCATCAAGCACAAAAGAAAAGCCCCGATCTGCCGTATTCAGCTGCAAGGACGAAACGCCGATATCAAGGGCAACGCCATCGACCTCGCTCACGCCATGATGCGCCAAAACCAAATCCATTTGACTGAAACACGCCTGCTCCAAGACCAGCCGGTCTTGATAACGCTGAGCAAGAGAAGGATCGGCGGCAAGAGCGGAGGGGTCCCGATCAAAGGCGAAGACCCGACATTGGGAAGAATCGAGAAAGGCGCGGGTATAGCTACCACCGCCAAATGTTCCGTCTACATAGCAACCTGAATCTCGAGGTGAGATAACATCAAGCACCTCCTGCAACATGACAGGCAAATGCGAGCTTCGGCCGTCTATTCGTTCCACTCTTCCCGGTCCCTTTTCGGTATCGGACGATGGCGCAGCAATAAGCCGCGATTCTCCCGCGCCAATTGTCTCGCCTTGTATCGGTAGTCTTCGTAACAGGTGAGATTCCACATTTGAAACTTGTCGCCACGCCCGACAAAAGTAATGCAGTCATCAATGTCGGCATGTTTGACTAATTTTTGCGTAAGTGTGATGCGACCTTCCGTGTCGAACAAGAACCGCTGACAGTCAGCGATAATGGATACTTCAAATGCATCGCGAAGGGGATCATAGGGATCCATCTGCTCGATCATGTCTTGAAGATTATCGAACAGCCTTGGACCACCGCCTTCGAGACATTGATCGGTAAACGACGGATAACAAATGATGCCTGCGGATCCTTCTTCGTCGAGACGGGCGCGAAATTCAGCGGGCACGGAGACACGGCCCTTGCTATCGACCTTATTGGTGAAGGTCCCCATAAACATGGTCGTCGACGCCCCGCGAAAAATACAAATGACTGCGCTTCGGCACGCACGTTCCCGAAGTCGGCCTCCAGGACCTACCGATACGCGATCAGGTAAAAGAATTATGCGAAGTCTTCATCCCGTATGGGATGCTATGGGATAGCATGGGCTGAATTGGGAGTCAATTCGAGAGCCAATAAAACTTAAGGATCTTCGGCGCTTTTTATAAGCGCGCATTCAGGAAAAGTGGACACCGGTTTTCCGTCCGAATGCGCGACAAAACAAAGACTTAGAATACGTTAGCGATGCCATCTTTTGTCAACGTGCTCTGGCTCACACAACACGAATAGGAAGATCAAAAGAGAACATACGACGAACGAACCAGACTTAACTCAAGGAATATCATGTCGATTGATCGTAAAGAAAGAGTTAAGTATCCCTTTTGTGCTCTACCTGTTCATCTTCTGTTTCTTCAATAAGAAAATATTCCTGTGGATAAATTGGCAACACCAGGTTAGAGCGTTTCCGAACTTAACAGAATCGCGAAAACGCTCTAAGTCCTTGCTTGGTCGCGCATTCGAACCCAAAAACCGCGTACACTTTTTGTGAATGCGCTCTAGTACCGATCAATCGATCAAAAACACAAAAGCCAGACGGCCTATAAGCCGGGTTCTGTTCCCGTCTTTAAAAACGGGAGATGACTATTCATCTGGGACGGCTGTCGCCAGCCGCCTCGCGCGACCTACCCGGGCGGCGCGCCGGAAACCGCTTAAATGCCGCCCCTATTTGGTCTTGCTCCCGGTGGGGTTTACCGTGCCGCCGCCGTTACCGGAGACGCGGTGCGCTCTTACCGCACCCTTTCACCCTTACTCCGACCAAAGTCAGAGCGGTTTGCTTTCTGTGGCACTTTCCCTAGGGTCGCCCCCGCCAGGTGTTACCTGGCACCGTGTTTCCGTGGAGCCCGGACTTTCCTCCCCGCCAAAGCGGAGCAGCCATCCGGCCATCTGACTGGCTTCATATTTAGGCGTGTCCCGGTGTCAATTCAACCGGCATTGACAAGATCAACAACCGCCGACAACAGAAGATCGGTTTCCGGCGTGACGACCAAACCGCCGGTCTCAACCGACCAATCCTTGTCCGAAGGTTGAAAATGCCGTTGAAATGCGATGACAACATAGGTCGTGCGCCCGTCATAACGACGCGTGATCGGGCAATCGTAGCCGATCACAGCCAATTTCTCTTGCACGCGCGCCACGATTTCCGGCCGGTCGGCTGCGTCATGCCATTGTTCGTCGGGTTTTGCGACCGGCGCAATCCGCGGCGACACGCCCAAACCGTGGGATCCAAGACGATTCCACGGAAATTTTTCCCCCGGATCCGTCTTTCGTTCCGGCGCAACATCCGAATGACCCAATACGCGGTGCGCCGGAATCGAGTGGCGATTGACGATCCCTAAACCCAGTTCAATCAGCGTCTCGATTTGCGCTTGGGGAAAATCTCGATAACCGAATTCATGACCCGGATTGACCAGTTCGATTCCGATGGAACGGGCATTGATGTTGGTCTCGCCCGCCCAATAGGACACGCCGGCATGCCAGGCGCGGCATTCCTCATCCACCAGCTGAAGCACGGACCCGTCTTCCTCAATCACGTAGTGAGCGCTTACGCGGGACTCAGGATCGCGCAATCGAGCGACGGCCGCTTCACCGGTCGGCATGCCGGTATAGTGCAACAGCAAAATGTCGATGGCGGGGCCTTTGCGTTCATCATAATTGGGAGAAGAGAGCTGCTTGACTTTCATGTGCCCAATTGTGTCTTTGGTCGCACCATGTCTTTGGTCACACCATTGTGGATCCAGCCTATGGCTTGATCTTGGCCGGCCTGTGACGGTTTGATTCAGATTCAATCAGCCGGCCCAAAAAGGCGGATTCTTCCCTGATAGCCCAAATTAGCCTTAAGGCACAGCTTAAAAGCGAAGCGCGCGTTTGTTATGATGGCGCCATGGCGTATCGCGTATTACACTCATAGATCAACCACGTATTGATTGAACCCCTTATCAGTTCTGTCGTTACCCGCAAGCATGTTCAACAAGCCAATTTTATATCATTACCCATTATCGTTCAGCTCCCAGATTGCCCGGTTGGCGCTGACCGAAAAGGGTGTCTCTTGGAAAAGTCGCGTTGTTGATATTGGGCTGCCGCACGAAAATTTTAGTCCCTGGTACATGCGAATGAATTCCGACGGCGTGGTCCCCACCCTGTCGCATAACAACATCATCATTACCGATTCCATCAATATCGCCCTTTATATCAATAACAATTTTCCCGGTCCGGCTCTGGTCCCGTCACTCGACAAAGAGCGTGAGCTCATGGAGCAACTTGTCAATCTGCAGCAGCAATTTCCCGAAACGGAGCTGACCTACGCTCAGTTGGGTGGGATTACCCGAAGAATTGCGCGGTGGGATCTGGAAAATCGTAAGAGCGATCTAGCAAACTACGCCAAAAAAAATGACGACCTGGAGGATCTCTATTACGCCAAATATGACGCGGTCGAACATTTGATCGAGTCCATCGACAACCCAAATAGAAAACAGGACTTGGTCAATCGAGTTCATAAAATCTTGGATCTCCTTGAGGAAGCCAGTGTCCGCCATGAGTGGCTGGCGGGACCCGATTATTCGTTGGCGGATGTGGTTTGGACCGTCTTTCTGGCCCGCGCCGAAATGCTGGGTTTCCGCGAGTTGTGGCGGGGCGGACGGCATCCGAATGTGGGAGCCTATTACGCCAAAGTCAAACAGCGGCCGAGCTTTAAGAAAGCCAAAATTTATACCAAGACGTCTCGCGTCGTGTTCCTGCGCGGTGTCGTAAAGGCCTATCGGCTGACGCCCATTTTCGCCATTGCCCTGGCCGCACTTGGTGCTTATGGCGCGGCCTGGTGGTTCGGCTTTGTCTGACGAGCTTACTTGGTCGCCTTGCCAATGGGAGCGACTAGAGCGCAGTCACAAAAAGTGTACGCGGTTTTTGGGTTCGAATGCACGACCAATAACAAATCTAGACCCCCGTTCCCTGATTCAATGAATTGTGAACGGGGGTCTAGAGTGTTTCCGGACGGAAAACCGGGGCCACCCCGGCCTTCGCCGGGGCATGCTTTTCCTGAATGGGCGCTAAGCCGCTTTACGTTGTGATGTCTTCAACGGGTTCCAAGCTACCGAACGTGCCGTCAGAACGCTCGATGGTCGTGCACGTCCCTGCGGGCACCAAACTCCAGGCATTCCCTTGATAGTCAATGGTCGATGTGCCGGCGCAAGATGTTCCCGATCCGGCGGCACAATCGTTCTTACCGGCCGATGCGACGCCGTAGCATTTCTCCATTTCCTCCTCTTCGGCCGAGAAAGACGGGGCGGAGATGAATATCAGGGCTGTCGCCATGGCGCCGGCGGCAATAAGAGCAGACGTGGTTTTTACGTTAACGGTCATATGTTCCTCCAATTTAGGGCGTCGGGTCATGCCTTACTATTCGATTGATCATGACGATCAGCGATGACTGTGACCATTTTGCCCGGCAATGGAAAGTCACCTAGCATCACAAATTCTTGAGCGGGGGCACAGATAAGGACCGAAAATCGCGCCGGCGAGGTTATGGCAGGGTCAGTCTCGACGTTCGTATTCGACCTCGATGACGGTCCCCTCATCGGCCGGCCGTCTCGGCGGCGGGTTGATCAGGCGCAGCACAACCCGCACCAGAAGCACCATTGGCGCGATGACGAGCGCCGCAGCAAGTGCCACGAGAACGATAAAAATCGCCGCGAAGGCCAGGGTCAAGACCACAACCAAAAGCAGAAGATCGCCCAAAATAGCGGATGCCGGCCGCCCTCGGGTTCGGAATGACTGATAGCGGCGGCGCACCACATCATCGAAATCAAATTGACGGCGCTTAAAAAACCGGTCGTGATTCATGACAAACGGACTTTCCATTGGATCCCTGATCTCATATAGGGCCGTTTCGGCGAAACCCAAGGGTCGTTACGTCAATCCACGATCTTTGGCGATTCGGTCGTATGCCGTGTTGATGGCGCTAAGCTTTTCATTGGCCAAGGCGACAAATTCCTCCGGTACGCCGCGGCCGATAAGGGCATCGGGATGGTTTTCCCGAACCAAACGCCGATAGGCGCTTTTAAGGTCCTGATCCGAGATATCATGTTCGACACCCAAAATCACATAAGGATCCGAGGCGTTCGGCCCTAAATGGCTGGCCCGTATCCGCTGAAACTCCAGCGCAGAAAACCCGAATATGGCGGATACGCTTTCCAAATATTCAATTTCATTCGGATGAATAACACGATCCGCCAAGGCGATGTGGAAAAGGGCATCGAGTACATCTTCGAGAACGCCGGGCTTATCCTTGAAAAGATGGGCCAATTGCTCGGCATAGCTCTCATAGCCGGCCACAGCTTGGCGCGCCTGATCGAAAAAGCGGCGCACATTCTGGGCCTCGTTGGCCGGCACCTTGAAGACTTGCTCGAAGGCCACCACCTCATCCCGCGTGACCACACCATCGGCCTTAGCCATTTTAGCGCACAGGGCGATCAGCCCGACAGTGAAGACCAGCTGATCGCGCGTCGCGCGCGCCTCCTCGCCGTCACGCTCCAACAGCTTGTCAATCGTGTAATGGCCCGCTACACCACCAAATAAGGCGCCCAAAGGACCGCCACCAAAGGCAAAGCCCGCAGCAGCCCCGGCTAGTTTTCCCCAAATCGACATAAATTATAGCTTGCTCGAAAAACCTGTCTGAAATACGACAAAGCGCGGAACCATAGGGGCCGCATCATTGCGCGCCATATTTAGGAAACCATGAGCACTTAGGCAATGACATCGGACGGCAAATGGGATTTCTGGATCGACCGGGGCGGCACCTTCACCGATATCGTGGGCCGCAAACCCGATGGTGGGCTGGTCACCCATAAACTTTTGTCTGAAAATCCCGAGCATTATGCTGATGCCGCGCTCCATGGCATCCGCCATTTTTTGCGCCTGAGTAAAACCGATCCCATTCCTTCCGAAAAAATCGGCGCCGTTAAGATGGGCACAACCGTCGCCACCAATGCGCTTCTCGAACGCAACGGCGAGCGCACTCTTTTTCTCACCACAAGTGGATTTCGTGACGCTCTCCGCATCGGCTACCAAAACCGCCCTAAAATTTTCGCCCTGAAGATCGAACTACCTGAAATGCTGTACGAGTGCGTGTCCGAAGTGGATGAGCGCATCACCGCCCAGGGGGATGTCCTTGTCCCCCTCAATAAAGCGGCGGCCCGGACGGCTCTTGAAGACGCGTATCGATCGGGCATTCGTGGCGTCGCCATTTGTCTTGTCCACGGCTACCGCTATCACGATCATGAAAAGCAATTGGCCGCCCTGGCACGGGAGATCGGCTATACGCAAATCTCAACCAGTCACGAGGTCAGCCCTTTGATGAAATTCGTCAGCCGCGGTGATACCACTGTCGTTGACGCCTATCTGTCGCCCATTTTGCGCCGTTACATCGATCAAGTGGACGCCGATCTGAATAACGCCACGCACCAGTGTCGATTGCTTTTCATGCAATCGAACGGCGGCTTAACCGACGCACGGTTTTTTCAAGGCAAAGACGCCATTCTGTCGGGACCCGCCGGCGGTGTGGTGGGCATGGTCGAAACAGCCCGTATCGCAGGCTTTGATAAAGTAATCGGTTTCGATATGGGGGGCACATCGACGGATGTTTCCCATTACGCGGGAGAATACGAGCGGGTTTTCGAGACGGAAGTTGCCGGCGTGCGCATGCGCGCACCCATGATGTCGATCAACACCGTGGCCGCAGGTGGCGGCTCCATCCTAACCTTTGACGGCGCTCGCATGCGCGTCGGGCCGCGCTCGGCCGGTGCCGATCCCGGACCGACGGCCTATCGCAAAGGTGGCCCGCTCACCGTGACCGACGCCAATATCATAGTGGGCAAATTGCATCCCGAATTCTTTCCCGCCGTTTTTGGTCCCCAGGCCAACCAAACTCTCGATGGCGACCGGGTTAAGAGAAAATTTGACATTCTCACCAAGACAATCGGCGATGATCGCAACCCGGAACAGGTGGCCAACGGTTTCATTGCCATTGCGGTCGAGAATATGGCGCAGGCAATCAAGAAAATTTCCGTGAGCCGCGGTTATGACGTATCGAATTACGCGCTTAATTGTTTTGGCGGAGCCGGCGCTCAGCATGCTTGCTTGG
>SMXP01000108.1 GCA_004356335.1 Alphaproteobacteria bacterium
CCTTTGATATTGAAGGCGCGCGCAAGTTCGCGTTTGCCGATTTTGTTCGGGCTCGAACGGATATAATCTAAAATCTCGTGCTTACTAGGGAGAGGCGCCAAGCCGTCTACTCCACAGCGTCAGGGGTATCAGTGACGTCAGTCTTTTTCTTCGTCTTTTTCTTCGCGGCTGATTTCTTGGACGGTTTCTTTTTCTTCTTTGCGGCTTTCTTCTTTGCTTTGGCGGGCTTGTTCTTTGCCCTAGCGGCAATCAGTTCTACCGCGTCCTCCAGGGTTATGGTGTCGGGTTCCATGGACGAGGGTATGCTGGCATTGGTCTGGCCATGTTTTACGTAAGGCCCATAGCGTCCGTCCATGACGGAAACTTTGCCCCCCTCGTCGGGATGTTCGCCCAGTTCTCTCAGCGCTTTGGATGTACTGCGACCGCCCCTGGTCTTCTTTTCGGCCAATAGGGTAACCGCCCTGTTGAGACCGATGGTAAACAGCTCCTCCGGGTCGCGAATGCTGGCATAGACGCCATCATGAAGAACGTAAGGTCCGAAGCGTCCAACCCCGGCAACAATCTTTTTTTGCGTTTCCGGATGCAGGCCAATCTCTCGCGGCAAAGAAAGCAAAACCAAAGCGCGTGCAAGATCGATGGAGGTCGGTTCAATGCCCCGCGGAATGCTGCCGCGTTTTGGTTTCTCGCCGTCGGCGGCTTCGCCAAGCTGAACGTAAGGACCGAAGCGGCCATCGCGCAAACTAACTTCAAGCCCGGATTCTGGATCCTTACCAAGGATCACCGGCCCGGCATTGGCTGCTGAAGACTCGTCCCCTCCTGCGGTGAGGGTGCGCGTAAATTTGCAGTCGGGATAATGGGAGCAACCGACGAATGCACCGTAACGTCCTGTCTTGAGACTTAACTGACCGGCCTCGCATGACGGACATTTTCGCGGATCGCTGCCGTCTTCTTTGGCTGGAAACACATGCGGCCCAAGTGATTCATTGAGAGTATCCAATACCTCTGAGATGCGAAGGTCACTGATGTTATCGACGGATTCAAAAAACGGCCCCCAGAACCGACGGAGAAATTCTTTCCAATTCAGTTCACCGGCCGACACGGCATCGAGTTTTTTTTCAAGGTCGGCCGTGAAATCGTATTCAACATAACGCAGGAAGAAACTTTCGAGAAAGGCGATAACCAAACGCCCCTTATCTTCCGGAATGAACCGATTTTTGTCCATGCGAACATATTTTCGATCTCGCAATACCGAGAGAATTTGTGCATAGGTTGATGGGCGCCCGATGCCAAGTTCTTCCATTCTTTTGACCAACGAGGCTTCGGTGAAGCGCGGCAACGGTTCCGTGAAATGCTGATCCGGCGTGACGTCTGAAATGCTGACCGCATCGCCTTTATTGACTTTAGGTAATATCTTGGAATCCTCGTCACTCGCGGGGTCGTCTTTGCCTTCTTCGTAAAGTTTGAAGAAACCATCAAACGTGATCACCGAGCCGGTCGCCCGTAGACCAACGGAGTTATCGGAATTGCCCAGTTCGATGGTCGTTCGCTCAAGTTCAGCGCTGGACATCTGACTGGCCATTGCCCGTCGCCATATCAACTCATAAAGCTTCAGTTGATCGCGATCGAGAAAATGCGACATGTCCTTGGGCAAGCGATCCAGGCTGGTAGGTCGGATCGCTTCATGAGCTTCTTGGGCGTTTTTGACCTTGCTTTTGTAAATTCTTGGAGCGCCGGGAATATATTGACCGCCAAACTCCGCACCGATCACTTGGCGTGTCTGTTCTATGGCCTCTGGTGCCATCTGAACGCCATCGGTCCGCATATAGGTGATGAGCCCGGCCGTGTCGCCACCCAGTTCAATACCTTCGTAGAGCTTTTGGGCAATTTGCATGGTGCGGCTCACCGGGAAACCCAATTTTCGGGCGGCTTCTTGCTGCAACGTGGAGGTAATGAACGGCGGGGGAGGGTTTCGTTTTGTCGGCTTACGTTCGACATCGATGACCGAAAACGGATGAGCCTTTATGGCCTCGACCGCCGTTTTTGCGGCGGATTCATTCGCCAGATCGAATTTTTCAAGTTTCTTGCCATTCATTACGACGAGGCGCGCTTCAAACTCTTCGCCGTTCGCCGTTTGGCTGGCGGCCGCCACTGTCCAGTATTCCTGAGATTGAAACGCCTCAATCTGGAGCTCCCGGTCGCAAATGATCCGCAATGCGACGGATTGAACCCGCCCGGCGGAGCGAGAGCCGGGCAATTTGCGCCACAACACAGGCGATAATGTAAATCCCACAAGGTAATCCAAAGCGCGGCGGGCGAGATAAGCGTCGACCAATTCCTTATCGATCCGACGCGGATTTTTCATTGCGTCCAGCACGGCTCGCTTGGTGATGGCATTGAACACAACACGCTCAACATTAACACCGTCCAACACACCTTTATCCCGCAGGACTTCAACAAGATGCCACGAAATCGCCTCACCCTCTCTGTCAGGGTCCGTAGCGAGAATGAGTTTTTCGGTATTCTTAACCGCCGCCACTATCTCTTTGACGTGTTTGGCGGCCTTTGAATCGACATCCCACGTCATGCGGAAATCTTCGTCCGGTAAGACCGACCCGTCGCGCGACGGCAAATCGCGGACATGGCCGTAACTGGCCATGACCTTGTAATCTTTGCCTAGATATTTGTTGATGGTCTTGGCTTTGGCCGGCGACTCAACAATGACGACGTTGATGCTCATGGGCGCTCAAATAGGTCCAAGGACGGTTTTTTAATCTCGTTGCTTACTGCAACCGCCAGTTTATCTAATAGAATCAATCTGTTAGCGACATCGCTCCGAAGGATCATGCTTGGATGTCCACCCCCTTCGGCCGACGATGGTGGCAAGCTTGGTCAAAAAACCCGTCAAGTCAACACTGGTGCTCTTGGGAGGCGTCTATCGGTTAAGCGCCCGCGACCCCGCTTGGGCTAAAAGCGACGACTACAACCTCAAGTATATTGACTGAAAAAATACATGTGATAGTAGAGATGGTATACTGAGAGATAGTATACTGACTGAAAAATACCTGTGATGGTAGAAATAGATTGTCCGATAGGTGCCATTCGATCTTTCGGTACCGGTCGAATTGAGAAACGTCTCCGGCATTTAGGACAAAGGCCGAGCGCCCATTTTTCAAGAAAAGGTTTGTTGGTTTGATGAAAGATGACCCGCTTGAAGGTTCGTCCGACTCCGAAATCGCCGGCCCGGTCCGCTTGGCAAAGCGCAGAAGGAGTGTGGCAGAGGGTGCCGATTCTGTTCGGCAGCTGCAATTTATTTTTGATTCTCTTTGTTCTTTGCGCGCCGCGGCGGCAAAATTGGAACAGCCCTTTCTTTGTTATCTGATTGAAATGGCCGCGCTGGAAGCGCGAAACGAGCCGAGTGTGTCTCAATCGGCTTCACGAAACGCTTCGACGTCATAGAGAAGGGTGACTAGACCGCCCGCGTGGCGTTCCAGGCGACCGGCTAGCTCCAACTCCATAAGTCCCGCCAACACGACATGAGATGGCAAACCGGATTGCCGGATAAGTTCATCGACGCTTGTCGGGCTGGCACTCAACAATTGCTCGATGGTGTGTCGTGCCGCGTCAATTTCCGCTTCTTCAAGCTGCTCTGACAAAACAAGTTCCGGTGGCAGGACGCTTTTCTCCGCTTCTTCCATTTTGAGCGGCGTCATGGCGGACAGCGCATTATTAACGTCATCGGCATTTTGAATCAGCAGAGCTCCCTGTTGGATGAGCCGGTTTGACCCACGACTTCTCGGATCCAAAGGAAAGCCAGGCACGGCAAAGACTTCGCGTCCCTGTTCGAGGGCAAATTGAGCGGTAATCAGCGATCCGGATTTAACCGAGGCTTCAACGACGACAACACCTAGGCTTAAGCCTGAAATGATGCGATTGCGCCTCGGGAAGTCGCGGGCTTGGGGCGCCACGCCAATGGGCAGTTCCGAAAGTACGATGCCGCTTTGCACAATTTGATGGAACAGTTCGTCGTTTTCACGCGGATAGATATGATCGACGCCTCCAGCCATGACCGCAATGGTGCCTGTGGCCAGACTTCCCTTATGCGCCGCAGTGTCAATGCCTCGTGCCATGCCCGACACAATCGTGTAACCGCGTTCGCCCAATTTACGCGCCATGTCTTTGGTCAACCGGTTGCCGCCCGCTGAAGAATTTCGCGCGCCGACGATTCCAATGATGGGTTTTTTGAACACGATGGCGTGGCCGCGAAAACAAAGTAACGGCGGCGGCAGATCGGTCGCGGCTAAAGACAGCGGGTAGTCGGCCTCACCGCATGCCATAAAGCGGGCCTTGAGTTTATCCGCCTTGGCAAGCTCCGTCTCGGCTTGCGCTTTCGTACAAATCTTGATCCGGCGGCGCATGCCGCCTCGCTTGGCTAGCTCAGGAATGGCGTCCAATGCGGCGGCCGCCGTTCCGAAGCGGGCCAGAAGCTGCCAGAACGTGCTGGGTCCCACATTCTCGCTGCGAATAAGGCGCAGCCAGTCGACCCGTTCAGCATTTGACAATTGGCGCGACCGATTGGACATGGGATCACTGACTTTGCCGGGCTTGTCTTCGGGATTGGGGTGGAATACAGACCGTTTCTTGAACCATTGGAGGATGGAGCATGACGATAAACCGGCACTGATTGTAGTTGCAACCCCGTAGGGATTTAAGGTGTTTTCTTTGACGCTCGGGCGGATCCGCGAAAGTCACTCGTTTTGGCGGCTGATCTTCGATTCAGTGCCATTAATCAGGCGTCGAATGTTCTGATGGTGTTTCAAGATGATGAACACGGCCATAAAGGCCGCCAGCTCGGCCATTTGATATTGCGCGGAAAACCAAAAATAGACCGGAGCGAGAAGTGCGGCAAACAGGGCGGCCAGTGAGGAATAGCGTGTAACCAGGGCGACGGCGAGCCAGGTGCCCAAGGTCATTAAACCAACCGGCCAATAAAGAGCGACAAAAATTCCCATGGCAGTGGCGACGCCTTTGCCGCCGTGAAATTTGAGCCAAACCGGAAACAGATGTCCCCATAAGGCGCCGGCGGCGGCCAGAACGGCAATATCGGGCCCGAAATTCTTGCCCAGTAAAACCGCCACGGCGCCTTTGCCTGAATCCAACAACAATGTCGCCGCGGCGATCCATTTACTGCCCGTTCTCAGGACGTTGGTGGCGCCGATATTGCCGGATCCGATTTGTCGGATGTCACCCAGGCCGGCAAGACGGGTCAAAATTAGCCCGAAGGGTATCGAGCCCAAGAAATAGCCGACCAGCAAAGCAATCGCGAAATAGGGAAGATCAGCCGTTAGATTAATTGGGTCGGGCATCGGATTGATCGTCTTCAAATACGGTTTTACCACCGACTATGGTTCGCAATACCCGGCCTTGAAACCGTCGGCCATCGAACGGCGTATTCTTAGACTTTGATTTTAGTTGTGCGGAATCGACGACCGTTGGGCGATCGACATCGAACAATAGCATATCGGCCGGAGCGCCGGGCTTGAGGCGGCCGACCGGAAATCCCAATATATCGGCCGGTGACGAAGTCAAAGATTTCAAGGCGGTGATAAGATCCATATGGCCTGCGTGGTATTGTTCAAGCGTCGCAATGAGGAGGGTCTCAAGGCCGACGGTGCCCGGCGCTGCGTCAGCAAAAGGTAGCCGTTTGTTTTCCGGCGCTTGGGGATCGTGACTTGAAACGACCACGTCTATGGCTCCGCTCGCCAAACCCTCGACCATGGCATGGCGATCATTTTCCGCGCGCAAGGGCGGATTGGTTTTAAAAAAAGTTCGGTACTCGCCCACATCGTTTTCATTGAGACAAAGATGATGCGCAGATACGGCGCAGGTCACATTGAGACCATCTGCCTTGGCCTTTTCAACCGCCTTGAGAGCTGCGGCGCAAGACACCTGAGACAAGTGATATCTCGCGCCGGTGAGTTCCACGAGCGCCAGGTCCCGATGGACCATAATTGTTTCGGCGGCACTTGGCACCCCGTTCAGGCCAAGACGAGCGGCCAATTCACCTTCGTTCATGGCGCCGTTCTCGGCAAGTGTTGGGTCCTCGGCATGATGAACCACAACGGCGTCAAAATTTGACGCATAGGCCAGCGCATTGCGCATCAGACGTGAATTGGTCACCGAACGGCGACCATCGGTGAAACCCACCGCGCCCGCTTCGCGCAGCAGACCCATCTCGGTCAGTTCCTCGCCGTTCAGTCCCTTGGTCAGTGCCGCCATCGGGTGAACATTGATAAGGGCGGTATCGCGCGACCGCCGCTTGATGAAATCGACCAGCGAAACATCGTCGATCACCGGAGCGGTATTCGGCATCACGATGATGGTGGTCACGCCGCCGGCAGCCGCGGCTTGACTGGCTGTTGCAAGGGTTTCCTGATGTTCAGCACCGGGCTCACCGACAAACACACGCATGTCGATCAGCCCCGGACAAAGCACGTGTCCAGCACAGTCGATCATCTTGAAATCGTCGGGCACACCTTCAGGAAACAGATTGGGTCCGACCGCTTGAATTTCTCCGCCTAAGGTTACGACGGCACCGGGGGCGTCCAATCCACTCGCAGGATCAATGAGCCGCGCATTGACATATGCAATCTGCTCCGGGTCTGGGACCAACACGTGTTATATCTCCTTAGATAGGTCATTGCGCAAATGTGCGCTGAGTGCATCCATCACGGCCATCCGAACGGCCACCCCCATCTCCACTTGGTCATGAATGAGACTGACCGCGCGGTCGTCGGCAATGGCGCTGTCGATTTCGACGCCTCTATTCATCGGCCCCGGATGCATCACGCGGACACCGTCTCGTGCCAAAGAAAGTTTCTCTCGGTCCAGTCCGTAATAATGAAAATATTCCCGTGTGGACGGAATCAACGAGCCGGTCATGCGTTCCGACTGAAGGCGCAGCATCATGACAATGTCACAGTCACGAATGCCTTCTCTCATATTATGAAAAACCTCAACGCCGAAGCGCTCAGGTTCCGGTGGCAATAAGGTGGGCGGCGCGATAATGCGGACGCGAGCGCCCATCCGATTTAAAAGATAGATATTTGACCGCGCCACGCGGCTGTGAAGAATATCGCCGCAGATCGCTATGGTGAGCCCATCAAGACGGTCGAAGTGGCGTCGTATGGTGAGGGCGTCCAATAGCGCCTGGGTCGGGTGTTCATGTGCACCATCGCCCGCATTGATGACCGAACAATCGACTTTTTCCGATAACAGCTGGACCGCCCCCGAGGCGCTATGGCGGACAACCAGGAGATCGGGCCGCATGGCGTTTAACGTCATGGCCGTATCGATCAGCGTTTCGCCCTTATTTACCGCTGAGGTGTGCACAGTCATATTCATGACGTCGGCACTCAAACGTTTGCCGGCCAATTCGAATGAGCTTTGGGTTCGCGTCGACGGCTCAAAAAAGAGATTGATAAGAGTGCGACCCTTTAAGCGATCGAGCTTCTTGTTGATCTGCCGGTTGAGATCGACATAGCTGTCCGCCAGGTCCAGGAGATAGGTGATTTCAGAAGCGGAAAGGCCTTCGATTCCCAACAAATGACGTCGGGAAAATCCGCTAGGGATCGCGTGTATGCGTGCGTGTTGATCGGCCGCTTTCATTAAAGCGCACTGTATAGGCCCAAGTCGGCCTTCCGGCAAGCGAGCTGATCGGTTTGACCCCTGTGGTCGGTCGGCAAGGGCTTATATGCCACCCGCCAAGGCCGCTATGTCACCCTTTCGGTCCGTTTTGGGCGAGATAATCCAAGACGCCCTGTAAGATAAAGGCCGCGGCCATCTTGTCGACGATCTGGGCGCGCCGGCGTCGGCTGAGATCGGCCTCCAGCAAGGTCCGTGTCACGGCGATTGTGGATAGGCGTTCATCCCAAAAACCGACGGGTAACGGGGATTGCCGACCCATTTCCCGGGCAAAAGCGCGCGTCGCCTGGGCGCGGCGTCCCTCCGACCCGTCCATATTGAGCGGTAAGCCCAATATAAAGCCACCCACATCATTGGCCTGTGCCGTAGCGAAAAGCACCTTGAGGTCCTCGGTCAACTTCGTGCGCTTGATTGTTTTCAAAGGTGTCGCCACGCTCAGCGTCGAGTCCGACAGGGCCATGCCGATGGTTTTCGAGCCCAGATCCAGGCCCATCAATCGCTGTCCGGGCGCGAGATGTGTCTTGAGATCGGTCGGGGATATGTTGTCCTTGCGGGTCATCCTGCACTTATTAATATGGCGGGCAGTGCATGGGAAGTCTCGGCCGTTTATGGGCACTGGGGGCCGGTTGGCTTGGCCCGACATCGCCTATGGATGGCTTGCAACGGCTGCGCGGGCTTGCTAGAGCATTTCCAAGATTAATTGACTCATGAAAATGCTCTAGATTCCTAGTTTGGTCGCGTTTTCGGACGGAAAACCGAGCCCACCACGGCCTTCGCCGGGGCATGCTTTTCCTGAAAACGCTCTAAGCATCTCGTGGGTTCAAGCCAGGGAGCGCCAGTCATGTCCGTCGACAAGGAAACTGTCCGCCGCATCGCGCGCTTGGCCCGAATCGACGAACCTGAGGGCAATCTTGCCTCTCTGGCTGACGAATTGAGCACAATTCTTACGTGGGTCGAGCAATTGGGTGAAGTGGATACGGATCATGTCGCCCCCATGACAAGTGCCGTTCAGTCAAAACTTCCTCGGCGGGAGGACGTGGTCTCGGATGGCGGCTATGCGGCAGATATCGTCAAAAACGCACCCGATGCTCAAGATCAGTTTTTCCGCGTGCCGAAAGTGGTGGAATAACCGTGACCGGCCAATCCACACTGTCGAGTCTGACTTTGGCGCAGGCCCGAAAGGGATTGCGCGCCAAGGAATTCAGTGCGTTGGATTTGGTGACCTGCTATTTGGATGCGATCGTCGATGCGCGTCAGCTCAATTGTTATATTACCGAGACGCCGGACAAGGCGCTGGCAATGGCCAAGGAATCGGATCGGCGTTTGGCCAGCGGCGATTCCGGTGATTTGGAAGGCATTCCGATCGGTATCAAAGACTTGTTTTGTATACGCGATGTACTGAACACCGCGGCGAGCCGAATTCTGGGTAATTTCGTCCCGACTTATGAATCGACCGTAACCGAGAATCTTTGGCGGGACGGGGCTTTATGTTTGGGCAAGCTCAATTTGGATGAGTTCGCCATGGGCTCGTCCAGTGAAACAAGCTATTTCGGCCCGGTGATAAATCCTTGGCGGCGGGCGGGCGACGAGACCCCATTGGTGCCCGGAGGATCTTCCGGCGGATCGGCCGCCGCAATTGCGGCAAAAATTGCGCTGGCAACTATCGGGACGGATACCGGGGGGTCAATTCGCCAGCCCGCCGCGCTAACCGGTACGGTCGGTCTTAAACCCACATATGGACGTTGTTCGCGCTGGGGTATTGTGGCGTTTTCTTCGTCTTTGGATCAAGCCGGGCCCATAACGAGAACGGTCGAGGATGCGGCTATCATGCTTAAATCCATGGCCGGTCATGATCCAAAGGATTCAACGAGTCTCAATGTCCCGGTTCCCGATTACGAGGCGGCATTGACCAAAGACGTCAAAGGTCTGCGCGTCGGTATCCCGAAGGAATATTGGGTTGACGGCATGCCCGACGAAATTGAACGTCTATGGCAACAGGGCCGGCAGTGGTTCAGTGACGGCGGTGCCGAACTCATGGACATCACCTTGCCCCATACCAAATATGCCTTGCCTGCTTATTATATTGTCAATCCGGCAGAGGCTTCTTCCAATTTGGCGCGCTATGATGGCGTGCGCTACGGGCGTCGGGTTGACGCCGACGACATTAATGAGATGTACGGAAAGACTCGCGCGGAAGGATTTGGTGCCGAAGTCAAGCGCCGCATTCTAATTGGTACCTACGTGCTGTCTGCGGGCTATTACGATGCTTATTATCTCAAGGCGCAAAAAGTGCGCACCCTTATCGCCGACGATTTCAAAACCGCCTTCCAGCGGGTCGATGTGATCTTGACGCCGGCCACACC